>JAEUSG010000155.1 GCA_016788315.1 Fibrobacterota bacterium
GGGCAGGTAACAGAATACACATATAGCAGAGTTCATAATGCAGCAAAACTTTACACAGATAACAAAACAACAGACGCAGGTAACATTACTGACTTAGCCGGATCACTTCCAGCCCAATTGCATAGTGCGAGTCAGTTTATTCCTGGTAGTGGTTTTCTTGTAGTTAACGAAAAATTAATGCCGGCAAATACATGGTATCCTCGTTTTTACGATGTGCTTGATAGCGGGTACAGACAAATAACGACATATATTGATCAGGCTGGTGCATCAAAAACGTTGCCTGGAACCGGATTGCCTAATTTAACCAGAATATTAACTTTTGGTGATTGGCTTGTCATACTGCGTGATTCATCCTCAATCCCGACTGGGCAAACTGCAGCGGTCAGAAAGTACAATGGTTACTTTTTTAAATTCGAGAACCATCAATTTAAGCTTAAATGGTATCAGAAGGAATGGGAAGGTTCAACCTATATAGGAAAAGGTATCACTCTTGGAATGGATATTCAAATAGCTGGTCCTTATATGTTGACCAGTTATGTTGAGAATAATTTGAAGGTAATAAATGTATATAGGTACGATCCAGCAAATGCAACCAATAGTGCCTGGAATACAAATCTTGTTTATACCAAAACAGATGAATTGCCTTCCGCGGATCTTATATTGACGGTTAACGGTTTGATAATAAAGCGTGGATTAGTACCAATATTAATGTGTTTTAAAGCAACAGGTGTTGTTGAGCTTCCATTTACATTGCCGGGGGAATGTCGGGGTTTTTATGATATTAGAGTTTTGGGTGATAAAATTGCAATCAAGACAGTTTGTGGCGAAGCTCCAAATGTCGGAAAATTTACGTATATATTTTTTACGTTCACTGGTAACGCAAATATGATCACTCGCTTGTCAAGTTTTGCCTCAAAGCTTACTGAGAGTGGAGGCTATTTGGATCCAAGAGATCAATTATGGGCAAATGATAAGTGGATTGGTGTATATAAAAAAAGTACGAATAGGATTCAGTTTACGAATTGGGCAATGACTGAGTCGTATACTGCCGATAATTTGGCAAACACTTATACCAATGGCTTTGAAAACGGTTACTTTGTTGGTAATGCATTTATCGGAACATATAGATTTAACTTAGGATATGCTTTTAGTTTCAAATGTATTCCACTAGTTCCAAATGTTGCAACCGATTTTGGCAATACAACACATAAAAATTTTGATTACTATGATGCAAAGACTAGCACTAATACATATTTTAATAATAGTTTCATGCCTAATTTTACTTCAAATAACGTTCGTCATCAGTTTCAGCTTACTCCAAACAATGCCATTTATAGAGAGCGAACATTAGTTTGTCCAAATCCTATGTTCACCCCAAATGTTAGTGCTGCTCAGTATGCTTTACCATCAGATGTAACTATAATCTCAGGGGGGAAATCTGATGGTACGGAATTTGTGGATGTCAATGGAGATGGTCTGCCTGATATCGTTCACGCACGTGCGGGAACAAATAAGACATATTTAAATTCAGGTGGCAGCGGATTTAAAGAAGACGCAAATTATAAAATACTTGAAGGCAGTCTTGATGATGGAAGTGTTCGATTAATAGATGTTAATGGAGATAGGCTTGTTGATGTTGTGTTTGCTAAAGACGGTATAAGGCACACTTACATAAATACTGGAAGAGGTTTTTCGACTACAATAAGTACAAATTATTCCCTTCCATATGATTTCATGACAAGTGGTAAAGATGCTGGCACTATCCTTGTTGATATTAATGGAGATGGATTAGTTGATGTGGCTAATGGGTATTATCTTAACCCAAAGCAAGTATGCTTAAACACTGGTACAGCTTTTGCGTCTGCAACTACTACAGACTATCCATTTTCCCACGCATTAGACTGGGCTGATGGAACACGGTTTATTGATTTAGATGGAAATGGATTTCCTGATCTCGTTCATGCAAACGAGTATAGCTATAAGGCTGGTTATCCGAATCAAAAAACAATGTTAAATTATGGCTATTTTCTTAATACTACAGATGTTCCAAGTTTTTATAGTAAGCGGTGGTTAAATTATCACACAGTTGGCGATAAAGCAAATCTTGGTTCGATGTTTATTGATATGAATGGCGATGGCTTAGTAGATCATATTTATGCAAATCAAAACATTAAAGAGTCTTATATAAATTCTGGTTCCGGTTTTGGCTCAAATGTTTCCAATTACCAAATTCCTGAAGCGAATCTGATATGGGATGGTAAAGAAGATGGTTCCACAATTATTGATATTAATCTTGATGGTTTGCCAGATTTTATTTATTCAAAGAATTCCACAAAGAGAGTTTTTGTTAATGATGGTGGATTGTTTAACACAACAGACAAGTCCTTAACATACAACCTTCCATGTGAATTTGTCACAAATAACATTCAGGATGTGGTTTTTACAGATATCAATGGTGACGGTGCTGTTGATATTATAAAAGGAACAGATGGAACGAAAGCAGTATACCTAAATAACAGTAAATTGGTTGATAATTGTTATTTTAACTCCCTAAACAACAAACCAAATCAACTTTTCTCAAATTTCTACACAGATGTAGTTTCAAAGGTGGTTGTAAAACAAAGTACAACTGTTAAAGCAACAACAGACTTCAAATACATCGATCCAAATCCATCAACAAATGATGCAGATATTCCAGATGTGTTTGAGAGCCCGGGCGTAACAGATTATTTCACCCTCGATAAAGCATCTAACTATGTTCGCAATATTAAGAGTTGCGTAATTTCCGATCAGGGAACATATAGTATCACATATGCATACGGAGACGTTCTTAGCTATCCAGCAAAAACTGGTCTGGAACAAACTACCGCAACGTGTAAGGTAAGTGAGTTGGATGGGGCACCATATATCCAAAGGACATACAAATCTGATAATACATTATTAAGCAGCTCTGAAAGCTATTGGAATTCCTATACCACAACAACTTGGCCACTGGATTTTTATCAGCCACGGCTTTTAAAATCAGTACAGGTTAATGACAAAATAAAGTCAACTCAGGAAATGACATACGACGCTCTTGGTTATGTAAACAAAATAAAAAGCACTGCACCTGACGGACAGATAGCATACAAATTCCAGCAGCAGGCCTATTTAAGTTATGCTGGTATGAGTCAAACAGGAGACAATATCCTTGATCCGGTTTCATATGAGCAAACCTTTGTTAGTGGAAACGCAGAT
>JAEUSG010000194.1 GCA_016788315.1 Fibrobacterota bacterium
AATTGCATCTTCAATTGTAACTTCTGGATTTGAAACCGTTTTTTCGAAAGGATAGAGATTTACAATGACAAGATCGATCCACTGGATTCCGTTTTCACGTGCTGCTGTAGCATGGGAAGGGTTATCACGTACGCCTAAAAGAGCACCGTGCACTTTCGGATGCAGTGTTTTTACACGGCCATCCATCATTTCCGGAAAATCGGTAACCTCATGAATCGGTGTTACAGGAACACCGGCTTCCTGCAGCGTTTTAGCTGTTCCGCCGGTTGAGATTATCTCATACTGCAACTTGGACAGCATTTTTGCCATGTCGACAATGTGTGTTTTGTCTGATACGCTTATGAGTGCTCGCTTCTTTGACATTGCTTATTCCTTCGTGTATAAAGTGCGCCTTTTTATCATTTACCGCAGAGAAGTTTGTAGGCCTCTCTGTATTTTTTTAGAGTATTCTCGATAACATCGTTAGGCAGAGCAGGTGCAGGAGGCTGTTTGTTCCAGCCGACCTTTACCAGATAGTCTCTGACAAACTGCTTATCGAAGCTGTTCTGCACCTTTCCCGGCTGATATTCAGCTTTCGGCCAAAATCTTGAGGAATCAGGAGACAAAATTTCGTCAATCAGGATTATCTCACCGTTATGCAGACCGAATTCAAACTTTGTATCAGCCAGAATAATGCCCTTAGTCTCAGCATATGCGGATGCTTTGCTGTAAATGGCAAGAGTAAGTTCCCTAAGTTTTTCTGCAACCTTTTGGCCTACAATTTCAACAGTTTTATTGAAATCGATATTTTCGTCATGCTGACCTTCAGGAGCTTTGTAAGCTGGAGTAAAGATCGGTTGAGGAAGTTTATCTGATTCACGTAAGCCCTTTGGCAGAACATGTCCACAGATGCTTCCTGTAGCCTGATAATCCTTCAAACCGGAACCGGTTATATATCCACGCACCACACACTCGACATCATATCTGTGAGCCTTCTTAACGATTACAGCGCGATCTCTAAGCATTTCTTCATATTTGCGTAATGGCTCAGGAAAATCTTCAACCTTGGTTGCAACAAGATGGTTTTTTACAACATCACTTACATAATCAAACCAGAATAGAGACATCTGATTAAGAATTCTGCCCTTGTCCGGTACACCGTTTGGCATTACTGAATCAAAAGCAGATATACGATCTGTTGCGATTATAAGGAGCTTATCCCCCAAGTCGTAGACATCACGAACCTTACCGCGAGTAAAAATTGGGTACTCTTTAATATCTGTTCTAATAAGAGCTTCAGCCATTTCCTGTTACCTCCATTATATATTATAGATATACAGCATAAGTTTGAGAAGGTGAAAAATTCTAAATATCGACAAAGATAGTCAATAGTTTATTTAAAAAAGAGCATAGTGCGAACTATTGCTTTACAATAATCGCTTAAGCTATAATTTATCCATATGCACAGAATTCTTATTGTGGATGATGAACCATCTATAAAAGAGCTCCTAAAAGAGTTTCTTTCCGGAGAGGGCTATACAACAGAAACTGCCTCAGATGGGATTGATGCATTAGACATCCTGAAAAGTGATGCTAATTTCGACCTAATCATCTCTGATATCAATATGCCGAGAATGAAGGGTTTTGAACTGCTCAAACAGGTTGAAATTCTCTACCCCCGCATAAAAAGAGTGCTTCTAACCGCTTACAGTGTCGAGGATTACATACACCTTGCGCTTGAACATGGTATCTCAAATATCATTACGAAAACCACCCCTTTCAATTTCGACGAACTGCTTACAATTGTCTCTAAACTGCTGAGCGGAAATATTCTAGGCCTTGATGTTCACCTCGACTCCGGAACTGAGATTTCAAGATTCCAGATTAAAGATCCCAGACTTATTCCTGAATATGCCTCAGCTCCCATCAAAGCATTAAAAATGCCCCGTTTAAACCGCAATTTTGAAATGGTGATGGTTGAACTCCTGAACAACGCTGTATATTATGGTGTGAAAGACATGGATCCTGAAAGGAAAGAGACCTGGACCGACGATTTCCTGCTTGATGATGGTCAGGTGGAGGTCTTTTACGGCAGCGACAGTCAGAAAGCGGCAATAGCTGTCCGTGACAACGGAGGCAAACTATCAAAAGACAAGATCATGTACTGGCTAAGCAGGCAGATGCTGAGAGATGAAACCGGTCTGCCGGTCGGTTTGTATGACATCCATGGCAGAGGTCTTTTCATTTCACGGGAATACGTTGACAGACTAGTAGTCAACCTTATTAAAGGAAAATCCACAGAAATCATCTGCCTTATTTATCACGAAGACATTTACAAAGGGCACAAACCGCTGCTGATCAACGAGATATGAAGCCCATACGCATAGTTACGGCCACAACGCTTTTCGACGGCCACGATGTTTCAATAAATATTTTCCGCAGGCTCTTCCAGAGAAAAGGGTGTGAAGTAGTTCATCTCGGCCACAGCCGTTCTGTAGACGAAGTTGTCTCGGCCGCGGTCGAAGAGGATGCTGATGCAGTTCTGGTGAGTTCTTATCAGGGCGGACACAATGAATACTACCGTTACCTTGTCGACAAACTAGCAGAATCTTCCAAAGTCAGAATTCCTGTGTTCGGCGGAGGCGGCGGAGTAATTCTTCCATCTGAAATTGAGGCGCTGCATGCTTACGGAGTGGAAAGAATCTATCATGCTGAAGAGGGACAGAGACTTGGACTGGAAGGTATTGTTGATAATGTTATTGAAAGAATCAAAAAGTTAAGAAGTCAAATATCGGCCGACATAAGCTCAATACCCCACCTGATCACCCATCTTGAGAATACCGAAATCAATCCGGATCTTGAAAACCGCCTTAAAGCTGCTGCAGCCGACAAAAAAAGTGTCGTTCTTGGTATTACCGGTACAGGCGGCAGCGGAAAAAGCTCACTAACCGATGAACTTGTCTCCCGGCTGCTTAAGGTTTCTAACGATGTAAGAATCGCAATTCTGGCTGTTGATCCCAGTAAAAGTCTTACCGGAGGTGCTCTCTTAGGCGACCGTATTAGAATGAACAGCATCGACAGCAACCGGGTATTTTTCAGAAGTTTTGCAACTCGCGGCAGCGGACACGAGCTTTCTCACGCAATAAAAGACTCTGTATTAGCATGTAAAGCTGAAGGTTTCTCTATTGTAATCGTCGAAACCTCCGGTATCGGACAGAGCAACCACGCCGTTCTTGATGTGGCCGATGTTTCTGTTTACGTTATGACAGCAGAATATGGTGCGCCGACCCAGCTTGAAAAAATTGACATGTTGGAACTGGCAGATTTTACAGCATTAAATAAATGCCGTCGTCCCGAGTCGGAAGATGCTTTCAGACAGGTACTTCTGAACTATGTGCGTCTCAAAGGTATTAAATTCTCACACCAGAAGCCCGGCTCGCTCTTGCGGCTGAAGGTTCCAGTTTACGCAACAGAGGCAAATGAATTCAACCATCCAGGCGTAAACGCTCTTTTCCGTGATTTACTTGATGCTTTCATAAACAGAGGAGCTCAGTTTACTATTGACGAAAAAATACTTGGCACTTACTCAATAGAGGGACATAGAGATTTCATTAAACAGACCGGCCCATCCGGTTACTATCTTGCAGAAATAGCCGACACACTAAAAAAATATCACACAAAAGTTGAGAATGAGGCGCAGAAGGCGGAAACATGCCAGGCTCTTCGGAAAACAATTGAGGTTTTTGCGAAAAAAGGAGATGAAATTCTCGAAGCGCTGCGTAAAGAGCTACAAACATTCGAAAATGAACTAAGCGATGAAACCTGCTCTCTCCTTAAAGAATGGCCGGCAATTAAAGAGCGCTATTCCGCAGCAGACATTACTTACAAGGTCAGAGAAAAGCTCATTTCTGTCTCTACAAAATCGGCAAGCCTTGCCGGTCTCTCTATTCCGAGAGTAGCACTCCCCCGCTACAGCAGCGATGGAGACCTGGTTCGTTTCCTATACAGCGAAAATCTGCCTGGTCATTTTCCATATACAGCAGGAGTATTTCCATTCAAAAGCACAGCGGAAGATCCTCAACGGCAGTTTGCCGGGGAGGGAAGCCCTGAAAAGACAAACCGCAGACTCCACTATCTTTCAAAGGATAAGCCTGCCAAACGACTTTCTATTGCTTTCGACCCGTTGACACTATACGGTGAATCTCCAGATAAACGCCCTGATATTTTCGGCAAAATCGGAGAGAGCGGCGTAAGCATCGCAACAATTGACGATATGCGCAGACTATTTAAAGGTTTTGACCTTCTCCATCCTAAGACCTCTGTTTCAATGACAATCAATGGTCCTGCACCTGTCATTCTTGCAATGTACTTCATGACAGCCGTTGCAGAATATGAAGAAAAAGAGGGGCGTATTTTATCCGATGAAGAGCGGATGGAGCTTTTCAGATCTTTGCGCGGTACAGTCCAGGCAGATATTCTGAAAGAGGATCAGAGCCAGAACACCTGTATTTTTTCAATTGATTTTGCCCTGCGTATGATGGGCGATGTCCAAAAATACTTCGCGAATAACAGAATAAGAAACTACTATACAATCAGCATAAGCGGTTATCACATTGCGGAGGCTGGCGCCAATCCTGTTACACAGCTTGCATTCACTCTCGCTAACGGATTCCATTACGTGGAACACTTTCTTTCTCTCGGTCTGAACATTGATGACTTTGCCCACAACCTCTCCTTCTTTTTCAGTAACGGTCTGGATGCAGAATATTCTGTTTTAGGCAGAGTTGCACGTAGAATCTGGGCAGTATCCATGCGCGACAAATATGGCGCAAATGAGAGATCTCAAAAACTTAAATACCACATACAGACTTCAGGCCGCTCACTGCATGCGCAGGAGATTGAGCTTAACGATGTAAGAACAACTCTTCAGGCGCTCCTCGCCTATTACGACAACTGCAATTCACTCCATACAAATGCATACGACGAAGCAGTAACCACACCTACTGAGGAATCTGTAAGACGGGCTATGGCCATCCAGCTGATAGTAGCTAAAGAGTTTGGAATGACTGCAAATGAAAATCCAAATCAGGGCTCTTTTATTATTGAAGAGTTAACAGGACTTGTCGAAGAGGCAGTACTTGCAGAGTTCAGAAACATAGCAAGACGTGGTGGCGTTCTAGGTGCAATGGAAAAGCAGTATCAGCGCGGCAGAATACAGGAAGAGTCTCTTTATTACGAAGAGCAGAAAGAGAACGGTACTGTTTCAATTGTGGGCGTCAACACCTTCATAAACGAAAACAGCCGCTTTGATTACGACAGAATGGAAGTCAGACGTGCAGACATCGAAGAAAAAGAGCTGCAGATAAAGCGACTGATGGAGTTTGAACGGCGTCATGCTGGAGAATCTGAACCTGCTCTGCAAAAACTCAAAGAGGCCGCCCTTACCGGCGGAAATATTTTTGAAGCTTTATTAACAGCGGTAAAGGTTGCCTCTATTGGAAAGATATCTAAAGTTTTGTTTGAACTTGGCGGCAAATACAGACGTAATGTGTAATTAATCTAGACGCTGAATACCCGCTTTGATGGCCGTAACAAAACTACTCTTTTTTATATCCTCCTGATTCAGATATAAAGAAACATTTCCAAACTTATGCATATTCAGAAAATACTCTTCATCTCTTGGGCCATCCATGTCAACAAGTGCATCAAACCCAACAGAGCTTGCAATTTTTGCACGAGTTGACATAACGCGTAAAGCCTGGTTTCCCGGAAGGAAAAAATCGTTAAGCCGGGTCATATCGTACAGAGAAGCAAAGTGAGGATTGGCCACCTGAAAATCGAGCAGGCAGTCAGCCTTAGCCCGTTTGGCTGCATCGTGTATTGCACTTAATTGTGTATGGAGGTATTCCATCCCGTGAAGGGGTCTTGTGCATTGCGCTGTTCCCGGATTTGGTAATTCTCCAGTAAAATCAAGCTTGATTCCATCTGCATTATAGCAGCCTGGAGCAGAACCAAACATTCTTTGAAAGGCCTCGTTCAACCGTTTCAGATATTTTGGATTTAAAGGATCTAACAGTCGTTGATTCCCAACAATATAGAGTTCGTCATC
>JAEUSG010000182.1 GCA_016788315.1 Fibrobacterota bacterium
TCCTATGTCTGATGAACTTTTTGAGGTTCTTAAGAACAGAACTCATTATGGCGAGTATGTTTTCCCCAGTCCGGAAACAGGTAGGCCTTATAGATCGATGCAGAGAGTATTTGAACGGGCAATACTTAAAGCTGGACTAGCGAACAAAGGACTTACGATTTATTCTTGCCGCAGGGCTAGGCTGACTGCATGGAATGAAGTTGATCCTGTAGCTGCGATGAAAGCTGCGGGGCATGAACTTAATTCAAATGTGCACTACAGGAACTATGTGACAGTGTCAGATAAAAGGCTCAATTCACTGGTAACTGAGGTGGCATAAACTTGCGTAAATGGTAAAAAACCTGCGGGACTTTTGTGTCGTTTCCAGTCGTTTCCAGTCACTTTGAGAAAAAAGTGAATAGACAGAATGATACAAAAGTCTTGCAAGAGTCAAAAATGTAAGCTGCTGATTATTAAGATGTTAGGGGAGGGTTTTGTTGACAAATAAAAAACCCTGATTTACGGGAGTGATGGGGCTCGAACCCACGGCATCCTGCGTGACAGGCAAGTACTCTAACCAACTGAGCTACACCCCCGTAAATCAGGGAAATTTGAAAGATCTAAAAAAATGGGCGATGAAGGGTTCGAACCTTCGACCCCCTGCTTGTAAGGCAGGTGCTCTGAACCAACTGAGCTAAACGCCCTGATTATCGCCTTTGTTCTTTGTTCTCCAGATTATTGCAATGGGCAGCAGTATGCAATACGCCACAACAAGCAGAACCGGAGCAACGGAAAGAGAAAGAGCGTTTTCTGCAGGGCCTCTGCTAAGAGCAAGATAACCAGCAACAAGCAAAACAAAACCCAATCCGAGGATTATGTAGTTAGTTTTGCTGTATAGTTTATCCATCTTTTTTGCAGTTTTCCTTTCAGACAGGCAGTAAAATAAACTTTAGAAATTAGTCAGGCAAGAAATTTATTTCTTAACAGCCTTTGCAGGGTTAAGAGTATCGAGATTAAGTACAATCATCTTTTGAAACTTAACCCATTCTTCCGGGTTGCTGTCGAGATAGGCGACCATTTTACCTATTCTCACAGAATCCATTTTTTCACTTTCGTAAAGTCCCTTTAAGTAGACAGAGAGACTTTCCGGGTGAAGTTTACTGTATTCATTAATTATGGAGCGCTTAGCGTTAAAACGTGCGAAATCATTAATCTTTTTATCCGACGGCGAGCAGGAGGTTAAAATGGCAAGGAGAGTTAGGGTTAAGAAAAGCAGATATACACGCATTTAAATAAAAATATAGCTTATATTTTTCTCAGGTGTGAGCTTCTAACTCACCCCCTTGCCCCCTCTCTTGGAAAGAGAGGGGGATGACTTTTAAAAATGATTCTGAATTACCCCTCTCTTTTTAAGAGAGGGGTCGACCCGTAGGGTCGGGGGTGAGTTTAAAATGCTAAGATCAGATATTATCTGGTTACTGTCGCTAATAATCTTCAAGACTTTGCGAGTCAGATTTGAAATATCTTCGGGAGCAAAAAAATATTTTGAACAAGATTCATATTTGCCATGTGTATATGCATTCTGGCATGGTAGGCTTCTGTATTCCTTTTTCGCTATTCGTAAAAAGAGACCATGTGCTATGTTAAGCGGCAGCAGGGATGGCGATATGCTAGCGGGTGTACTTAAAAGATGGGGTTATTCGCTTGTAAGAGGCTCTTCAGGAACCGGAGCTGGTGAGGTGTATGCCGAAGCTCTAAAGGCGCTTAGAGGCGGAAAAGCACTTGCAATAACTCCAGACGGGTCACGCGGTCCTTACAGAGAGGCGCATTCGGGGGCTTTCCGTTTGGCAAATGATTCAAGTGTACCGTTAGTGGCTATAGGTGTCGGTTTCTCAAGTTGCTGGACTCTTAAAAGCTGGGACCGTTTTCAGATACCAAAGCCATTCTCAAAGGTCACAGTAGTTATAGGGGAGCCTATCGAAAACCCTGGTACAATGACGAAGCAGTCACTGTCAGAACTTCTAACAGAGATAACCGACCGGGCAGATCGATTATCCGTCAATTAAAGCGTCTATGCATACCGGTTTGTCAGTACCGGCAAATTCTTTAAAAGCATCAAATGTAATGACAAAGTTGTTGTCGCCTGTTTTGGGCAGATCTTTACCGTTTGCAGTAACTTTCTTTACTTTGCCGCACTTTTTAGATGGATTATGAAATTTGATAGAGAATTTAATCCCTCGCCAAATCTTCTGAACTGAACATTCGCTCCATTCGGATGGCAGGGATGGGTTTAAAAGAAGACCTTCAAACACTGGATATACACCGGTAATCCTCTCCATAGCGAGTCTGAAGATTGCGATTCCTGTGTTGAAGTTATCGAAGAGGTCTCTGCCGAAAAAGGGACTTTCCGGGCCAGCTCTGAATTCTGATAGCTGTGTGGGCAGGGAAGTTGAAATCTCAGTTTTTGTACTGTCGGGAATGTAGTTAAGAATGGTCTGGAGAGCTTTGTCGCCCATGCCGCGGTCGGCAAACATATATGCAGTTAAACCCTGTCCGTAGAGTTCAATTCCGCCATTTTCAAATAGACCGGGTGGAATGTTTTTGATGCCGCCCTTGGAGTCAAAGCCCAAAGGATAGGATGGAGCAAGGCTGCTGTAACCAAGAGGCGTATAAAGTGTTTCCAACGCCTTTAGAACCGCTTCGGTTTTTCCGGCAGCGTCAGCCGTACCGGATAATAGTGCCCACGTCTGAGCGGATAAGTGGACTTTGCCGAACGTATCATCTGTACCACCTATTGATTTGCTTTCATCGTCATATGCGTATGTATAATGTGTTCCGTTCCATCCGTAGTTATCGAGGTTGCTCTGCATGTTCACGCCGATGCTGTTGAAATAGCCGATATCTCTTTTTTGACCACGCATGCGGGCAATCGGCAGAAGCAGTTGAGCTGTTCTCATTATCGCCATTGTAAGAGTTGCGCTGACTCCGCCCTGTTTTGTCGTTCTTGTAAGGGCTCTGTTCATGTCATGACCGCCGATTTTGCAAAAACCGAATTTGCCGCGAAAGTCAAACAGGCAGTGCATTCCGGCCATCATATGATCGTACACTTTGCCATTTCTTATGCTTTCGAAAATGCGCAGACGGTGGTCGTAAAAAGGCACCTGTTCTTCGAGAAAGGAGAAGTCGCCGGTTTCATAAATGTACCGGACAACAGCATTGCACATCCATAGAATATTGTCAAGTGCTGCTTCCTCAGAAGTTGGAAGTTCGTCGTTAAGCGGTAGACTGTTTATTATTCTTCCGTCACGCATCTGAAAGCGGATTGAATCAAGAAGCATCTCTTTCGCCTTTGCAGGCGCAATAGGCACCAGCGCTTCTATTGCCTGCATACGGTCTCTGAATCCTGACGTCTTTTCTGCATTACCAAATAGCGAAGCTGTAGTTAGTTGCTGTTTTGTCAACACATTGAAGAAACGGTTGAATTCCGGCGAGGGGGTTTTTACAAGCGTTCCGGCCGTGGTTTTATTCCAGAGTGTCTGTTTTTCCTTGACTGCAGAAGCAAATCCCTTTGCGGATAACTGCCCTTTTTTAATTTTGTCGATCTCCTTAACCGCTGCTGTTTCATCTCCCTTGGTGATGCCGAGTGCGAACCTTTTGCTCCATTCACCTTTAGGGGGGAGTTGTATTTTTAGATGGAGCGCCGCGCATGGGGTTAGTCCAGGTGTGGCTGTTTTAGGTGAATTGAGCACACCGTTAATGACAGCCTGAGGAAAATCGTTTGGAGCGTTTGATCCAAAGAAATCTTCGAGTGCAAGCTCAAAACCTTCCGGTTCAATTTCTGAAACCATCCAGGCAGTAAGTGGCTTGGGGTTTCGTGCTACAGGAAAGGTGAAAAGGCCCCCTTTTCTGTATTCAGGTAAGTTCAGGAGGTGCGATGGGTGCACTGTCTCTCTATTAGTTTGTGGATTCCAGTTCAGCTGGACAAACAGATCCAGTGATCTCTTTTTTCCGGAATTATTTGTAAGTGTCAATTCCCATACTTCAAATGATGAGCCGTCGGGACAGATTACTTCAAGTCGGCTTAAAATCTCATTGGTTTCAGATTCGGTTGCAAAACCTGTTGGTGTTATTGTTGCTGCTGATTGTGAAAAAAGTTTAATGCACTTAGTTTTGGCCTCTTCGTCTCGTAGAAAGAAAGAGCGCTTTTCGGATTTGTCAGTATTAAGCGGTTTGTAAATTTCAGTACTGCGACCGGTTATGGAACAGCCGTTTATCGAACGATAAGCAGAAAAACCGTGTGCGTCGGGACTCCAGGAGGACATGTATGGCATGGAACCGTTAACAAGACCATTGTTCAAAACATGCAGCCAGGCTCTTGAAGGTATCTCTTTCTCGATTTTATATGAGCTGTTAATTACAAAACCATCGCTGTCAAAGATATCAGATGTTGTACCATATTTTGATGGCTGATCCTCTTTTTTTGCAGTTTTCTTAGTCATCTTAGTGTCCCCCAAAACGCTGGCATCAACTTTTTCGAATGAGTATATTGAATCAAAGAGAACGGTAAAATACATTTCTGCAACACCGGTTTTGAAGTACTCTTGTAAATCTTAGTGATATTTAAGTAGATTTGATTATCATATGGCAAATATTATTCTGAAGCTTATACCGAATAAATGGGACGAAAAGCACTTCTTTTCATTCATAAAAAAGAGTGACAGGTGTCCAAAAGATCAGCATTTTTTAGCTCATAACAACAAAAAACTTGAAATTGCAGCAGGCGATTTTTGGGAATGCTTCATATGGAGTAAGCGCGAACTTGAAGATAAGTTCCTTTATAAGGTAATCCCTTATACTAAGATTAATCCGGAAAAACTAAGGGAAGAGCGCAAAAGGGTTAACGATTTTAACCGTATGCTTTCTCATATTGAGAAATTTGTCGGCGAAGATTTTGAAAAGGTAGTTTTTCTGCCGGAAAATAGACCCTTTCTACAGGCCAAGGTAAAGGACAAATCAGCACTTGCAGCTAAATACCCTGATTTTTACTTTCTTGAAGAACCGGAAAGGCTGCTTGCCCGGCCGCCGGCACCTAAACCGCCAAAAAGAAGCGGAGGTTCAGGAGGGTTCAGATCGGGCGGTAAGCCTTTTGTAAAGAAAAGTTTCGGCGATAGCAGACCACCATACCGTAAGTATGACAACAGTGAGGGGGCTGCGCGTCCGAAACCGGCTCTAAACCCGCTCTACAAGCGCTTTAAAAGTAGCTGAAAGTAATTCGAAGGCTTCAATAATTCATCTCTGAATTTCCGTTTCCCGCTGAAAACATCTGTAATTGCATTTGTAAGATGTTGACCGTAATGGCTGAAGAGATATTTTCGGAAGCGCGGATTCCGGTATACAAGCTTTGACAGAATTAAAGCAAGCTTCAGTTCCGGTATAATTTCCTTTTTAACTTTCATCCCATATTGCTTACAGGCAGCCTCTGGATTGTCAAGGTGCTGCTTAAATGATTCAGCTGCCAGCTTAGCACTGTAGTATGAATAATAAAGTCCTTCAAATGTCAATGGATCAACAAGACCTGCTGCGTCGCCAATGACAATCGATCTGCCGACGTTGAATATTTTAACGGGAGCAACAGGTATAGGGTGACCATTAATTCTGACGCTCTTTGCTCCAACGAGACCTAATGACTCTTTATACTTTATAAGAGCGTCCGATAGATTGACTCCTTTTAGAGTGGTGAGTACACCTATAGATGAGGTGCCGCAGGATTTTGGAAAAGACCAGCCGTATCCACCTTTAACAGCGCTGAAATCAAATCTGAATGCTGTTTCGATGTTGCCTGCCAGCTCTTCCTCCAACGCAGGGATTGATTTTACCTTGTCAAAACCGAGCTCTTCCGGAAGGTTTCCTTTGACCCCTGTTGCAACTGCGAGCAATTTACAGTTGATAGCATAGTTCACTGTCGATATTTGGACCTTTTCATGGCTATTAATTACTGATAGTACATTTTCGTTCTGAAGAAATAATGCTCCATATGAGATGGCTTCACGGCATATGTGATCATCAAGGCTTTCCCTGGTACCAACTGAAATGGGAGAGGGTGAGGAAGTTTTGAATTTAAGATTACCATCATTGAACTCTGCAGAGTGAATCCGTTCGGGTGGCAGGGAACTGTCAATCAGCTGCAGGGCTCTGTCGGTAACGCCGCAACCACACGGCTTGTATCTTGGAAAATTCTCTTTGTCAATTAAAACGGTGCTGATGCCTAATCTGGAAGCAAAGAGCGCAAGCGCTCCGCCAGATGCTCCGGCACCAATAATTGCAAGAGAGGTTGATATTTCTTTCATTAGTTGGTATTTTCTTTTTATGAAGAGAAGCATAACAAAAATAATCATTATCGCAGCACTGACGGCAGCAAACATTGCAACTGCCGAAACGGAAGCCACTCGTGATGTGAACGCATTTCTTCTATTGGGGGGTGGAGCGCGCGGTGTCGCCCTTGCTGATGCTATGGTTGCTGTTCCAACAGACTATTCCGCCGGCCTTTATAATCCCTCTGCTATTGCCGGTCTTGAAAAAAGAGGTGTAATGCTTTCCCACGACCGGATTTTCGGTGGTATGCAGTCGCAGGATGCCATAACGTTTGCAATGCCTCTGGACGCTGATCATTCAGTTGCTCTTTATGGAATCAGAACAACTGTTGATATGCTTAATACTAAGAATTTGCCTCCTGATCCGTCGGGAAGACCGATATACGATGCCTCTCTTATTTCTAAACTTGACAATAGCTTTTCCGCCCTCGGTTTTTCATATGCTGCATCACTTTTGTCTGGAAAATTTAGATATGGTGCTACGGCGAAATTTATCCGCTCAGCTTGGCTTGAAACAACAGCATACGGAGCAGGACTTGATGGCGGCTGCCAATACGAGTTTTCAAAAAAGCTTCGTCTTGGATTGACTGCGCGGAATATTGGAACTACCGTTATGCGCTACAACCCTGAAACCTATGAAGTTGCTGTACCTGAAGTTGTTGCAGGTCTTTCCTGGCTCAAAAAAAGCGAATATATATATGGTTCAATATTGTTCCTTTATCAGTCTCCAAATTTAGCTTCTGATATTGTTGGAGCAGGTTCCCTTGCAGCGGAGTATTCAATAGGCAACACTCTCCATTTCCGTGTCGGCACTTCACCTGAAATTATCGGAAGAACACTTACCTGGGCTTTTACAAAGGATGATATAATTAAGGTCGAAGAGTCAGCTCAGAACTATACCGCTACATGCGGGGTTGGTCTTAATCTAGGCAGGGCCGTTGCAGATGTTGCTTTCCGGTTTCACCCAGATTTTCCTATGAGTACAAGATTTACTTTAGGGCTTGTTTTCTAGCGTATCACAGCAACTTTGCCGCGAAATGTCTTCTGTTTGAATTCAGCCATGTATAGATAAATTCCAGGTGCAACTTGTAATCCATCACTGTTTAACATATTCCATGAGAGTGCTGTTTTGGAGCCGACAGCAGCCTCGTTCTTTTTTAATTTGACAACCTGTTTTCCTGAGAGAGTAAATATTGATACTTTCAATGTATCAGTTCTTTCATTTTCGATACTTAAATTGTCTGTAAAACCCATAAAAGTAAATTCTTCACCCAGCTTTACTGGCACAGGACCTGCTCGAAAGAGGATTTCGCCACGATTGACAGGTTTAGTTATTGAAGAGTCTCTAATGCCAGTCATAACCGAATATGCGTTCATTATTCCATAGCCCCAGCCCAATGTTGATGTGTCAAGACCGGCGGGAGAAAATGCGGTTTTTCTGATACGTTGTATAAGGGAGTCATTTGGCAAGTTTTTACCGCTCAGAGTATCGTATTGAATTGCAAGAGCTAGCATGCCTGCTGCTAGTGGGGCTGCAAATGAGGTTCCGGTAAGGCTTGAATACTGACTTGTTCTGCCGACAGCTGCTGATATCAGATGCCCAGGTGCAAGAACATCAGGTTTTACTCTTCCGTCAAAGGTTGGACCGCTGCTGGAATATATTGCAAGAACTCCGTTTGCGTCAACTGCACCTACTGCCACAGTATTTTTGCCGTCGGCAGGGGCGGAGAGAGTAGTGATAACATTATGAAAGCCATTTCCCATTGATTTCACAACAATTGCGCCATGAACATAAGCTGATTCTGCAGCTATTGTAATAGGTATTGTTTTTCCATCCATCCAACTATTTGGATAGTCTGGAGTTCCATCAGTGAAACCGTTTCTATAACCAAGAGAGGATGATATGATTTGGGCACCCATAGTGTCAACAGCCCATTCAACGGCAGCAATCCAGTTGTCCTCCTCTTCGGCGATTTCAGATTCTTCCCATGATGTATCTCCAGGACTGTTAATTTTAGCCTTGTAGGTAAGCTCTGTTTTGGCTAGAATAAATGAGGCAGCAGGTGCTACTCCGTAGAGAACGCCATCTTTTTTGCCTGCTATAAGCGACAAAACTGAGGTTCCGTGCTCCTCCTGTTTGTAGTGGTCACCAGGTTCATTCTCAACAACAGTGTCAAACGATCCTGCAAACGCGGTATCCCAAAGCGGTCGGACGTAGTCTCTTTTGGCAATTATCTGCGAGTCAAGAAGGTGTTTTATCGATTCGTGTCTTAGCGTAAAACCAGCATCGAAAATGGCTATTTTTACCCCTTTACCATAAACTCCTTGTGTAGCGGTTATCGAATCAAGAGCATTATGCGCCTCTGGAATATTGCATAATTCATAGGCGGCAAGATTTAGTCCATATTTGGATTCCGTAGCCGTAGTTTTTTGAAGAAACGTTTTGTTTTTACTATAAGAGGAATCTCTTTTTGAGAACGTTGCTACAGCTCTTACTTCAACCACCTCTGGCCATGTTTGTATTGTTGCTCTTTCAACCGGGGTGGATACACCACTAACAGCATTTAGCCATTTGCTTGTTCTGAAAGGTTTGAATCCATTTTGAAGCAGCCGGTTATGCAGTTCCTGTCGTTTGGCTTCAGTGTTGAAATAATCGGGCTTGAAACGAACCCAGTATCTTCCGCCGTCAGAGCTTAAAGCTTCCAACGGCAGAAGTGTCAGTAACAGCAGGGTTAGAGCGGCAAATCTTATTTGCACGGAATTCGATACATCTCAATTCTTCTGTTTTTTGCCCGTTCATCAGCTTTTCTGTTGTCGCCTATTGGTTCGTCAGGTCCCTTGCCAACTGCAATAATGCGGTTTTCGGGAACACCCTTAGAAACCATGTATGTGCGTACAGAGGCTGCTCTGTCCTGAGACAAAGTCAGATTACTTTCACGCTTGCCGACATTGTCGGTATGGCCGCTGATTTCAATGCAAACGTCAGGGTATGCAATGAGCGATGCGATCTGTTTGTCAAGAATTGCAAATGACTCGTATGTCAATTCCGCGCTTCCAGTTTTGAAATTAACCCCTTCAAGAACGATTTTTGGAGGAACTTCAGCGATTTTTTCATCAGGGCATCCATCTTCATCCTGGAATTTATTGACAGTTTCAGGAAGATTTGGACATTTGTCTTTAGCATCGGCTAAGCCATCTTTGTCGTTGTCAAATTCTGGGCAGCCATCAGTATCTTCAAAACCATCAAGATCTTCTGGTTCGCTTGAGCATCGGTCACTGGCATCCTGAATACCGTCCTGATCATTATCAGATTCAGGGCATCCGTCCTGATCTTCAAATTTATCTTTATCTTCAGGTTCATTTGGACATTTGTCACTCACGTCGGCAATGCCGTCACGGTCGTTGTCAAGTTCGGGGCAGCCATCCTGATCTTCAAAGCCGTCGAAATCTTCAGCCTCGTTGGGACATTTGTCACGTATGTCAAGTATGCCGTCACGATCGTTGTCGTAGTCGGGGCAGCCATCATAATCTTCGTAGCCGTCAACGTCTTCAGGCTCGTCTGGGCAGGCGTCCTGTTTGTCGGCAATACCGTCGCGGTCACGGTCGGAACCGAGAATAGAGCCGTTCCAGCTTAAGCCAGCTGAGATACCGATATCGGGAAAGATCTTCGTTTGGTAAGCCTGCTTTTTCTCAGGATTGTAATAGATAGTTTTGTATTTATCGTTGAAAGAAAAACATTTATCAAAAGCAAGCGTTAGATGAGCACCACCGGGAATGTTGATACAGGCACCAGAACCGAGAATAAGCGGCTCTTTACCAAGGTCAAAACTTGCAGCAAGCTGAGTGAATCTTGCCTGTCCGTAGAAGTCTGTAAATAAAGTAACTAGTTCGTGAGGTGTCCATTCTAATGAGCTTGATAGAACAAAAATGTTGTCACTCTTGGCATTTCCGGCAAACAGTGCACCGAAATTCATGTTCCATTTTAATGGGATATCCGGGTCAATTTCGCCGATGTCCAGGGTCCAAAGCATTTTAGCAAGAAAAGATACGGATCGGGTTCCGTAATAATAATCTTCTGATGGAATCTGGCCGTTTGCCAAAGAGGAATCAAACCAATCTCTGAGTTTCGCCGAATCGAGATCGTTTCGCAAATCGGTAACAGGGACAACACCCGTATAGTCAGGATCCGGTTTTAAATTCTGTGCTCTTGTATAGTAAGGTTGACGGGGAAATAATCCATTGCCCTTGGTGGCTGTTGGTAGAGTAAGTTCGCCGAAATAGGTCATGTCAAAAATGTGTGAGTGTTCATATGGCGGATATTGGAACTTCATGGATATTGCTATATCTCCTAATCCATAGGCTTCTCCTGAATCGCCGATATTACTACCATCAACATAGAAAGGAAGAGTGATATTTGCATCGATGAAATTAGTAAACCCATACGCAAGGCTGTAGTAAGTGGATATGTAAGTCGGGTCTATTCCTTTCGGATGATATGCATCACTGATAGTATCGTTGTCGCGTATGACAAGGCCATCAATGATATAGTCTTTATCAAGGCTAAAATAGGCCGCTGTATTTATGCCAAGAAACCCTTTTCCAAGTGTCTGTGCGGAGTGTGTCCGCAAAATGCCCTTATTGCCGGTTTGAGCAAGCTGTCCGTTAGTGCCTACAATAAA
>JAEUSG010000242.1 GCA_016788315.1 Fibrobacterota bacterium
ATGAAACCTACGATATCATTAATACTTGCGGTGTCATTTTTTGTGTTAAAAGTACGTAATTCAATAACAGTTGTTACCATCAATCTGTTAACGGCATTTACAGACGCAGAAGCTGAGTATATAGGGCACAGGTCCCCGTTCTTGCCAATTGCTTTAATCCGGTATAAATAGGTGCTGCCGAAAACAGAAAAAGAATCCACAAAAGTTGTTTTTACAACAGGAACAGTGTTTATTAAAACATTACTTGAATTTGAATCAACAGAACTTCGATAAATATTGTATCCAGTTATCTTAGTCGTATCAATGCCGTTCCATGATATATATACTTTCCCATTCAGAGTATCGTATTCAGCCTTTAAGCCGGTAACAACGGGGATACTCAGATAAGGAAGTGTTATTGTATCCTTCCCTGATGTTTCTCCTGCCCGTATTGTAAAGTGGGTATCAATAACAGCATATTCAGTGGAAAGTTTTATGCGAACTGGATAAGTACCTTCTGCCAAATCGTCCACAATCATAAGGCCATCACGACTAACAGGCACCAAAACGCGGTTCGTACCCCAGAATATCACATCTATCAGACGTGGATCGTGCTGTGGCTGTGTTTTAAAAACTATTTGAAGTTTGCCTTTAGATTTCAGCAATAATGGTGGAAGAACTGTGGAATCACCGGTAAGTGCAAGTGAGTCGTTAAATGCAACATTCCCAAGTCCGTCGTTTGCAAATGCATTCCAATTACCAGAGAGTGGTGTATTTATACTGTAAATACCTGCCCCATCTGTTTTGGCGCTAATCACAGTTGGATTACCATTCGAAGCAGTTGGATCTATAGATACAGGAACAAGTAAAATGTTCGCATTTATTGCTGGTGTTCCGTTGCTTTTTAATACTTTTCCAGAGATAATTGCATTACCGTTTCCACTCGCTCCACCGCCTAAATCTGTAGGCTTTTCAGAGCATCTGAAAAAGAGCAATGTAACAAATAGAACAATCAATTTTATATAGTTCATAAATTTCCTTTAGTATTTACTCGTCAAAGGGAAAAGCTGCAAATTGATATTATAGACTCGATTCGTTTTATTATCAGCGGAAACTATAGACATAATACGTTGATAAAACTCATTAATTTCCTTTATAATTAATGGATAAGAGTCGTCAGATACACCGGCAATCATACTTGTAATATTGCGTTCGGTTGGCTGATAGCGCTCGATAGCTTCGCGTCCAAGTGTTGAGAGAGTATCGTTTAGTTTTCTTACGGCTAATGAAGAAATATCCATTCCAGTTGAAATTAGAGGATTTTCCTGCTTGTATCTGCCATTTTCACTTTTCTTTATTAAGCCAAGTTGTAATAATAGTTTAATGCTCTTTCGCGCCTCTTTGACAGTAATACGAGGGGAAAGCATTTTGGCTAGTTTCTTATAATCGTCCTGCCAGTCCAAAGTGCAGGCAAGTTCACGTATTGCTGAATGGTACCATTTTGAGTAATACTCGTACTGGATTGAAGAGACTAACACTGGCTGTTCCAGGTATGCCACTTTCTCTTTGTCTGTTGAAGCCTGGTTATAATTTACAAGAGCTGTGAAAAAGCGGCCTTGGGCCTCGGTGAGTTTAAGTCCCTTTATAAAGGCAGGTAAATATGAAGATGTTAAATTTCGTTTTCCTTCGGCAATTTCACTATAAAGAGAGGGGGATGTTATTCCGGCTGCCTTACAAAACGTTCTATAAGAATATCGAGGGTTTTTCTTCTTCTTACTTATGTAAAAATCACGTAGAAAAAGCCGATAATTTGTGTAGGTTTCAAATTTCTCCATATATTTAAAATAAATGAAACAGGTAAGTTATACAATATGCAAGATTCATTATTTGTACACATGCTGTGTACAGTTTTAGAGCTACATTATCTATACTACTTAAATACTGCAAAACATTTATGTACGAATGCTTCTGATTTTATTTTACCAAAACAAAGTTGAACTTGTGCAATTTTTGCACATATACTGATTTGACTTTTTTTAAACTATTTTATTCTCTATAATGGTAAAAATATTTAAGTCAATTTCTCGTCAAGGCATTCTATTCGCCTATTTACTCATTACTGTTGCCGATCTCTTTATTATACGCAGGTCATCATGGATATTTGAACAGGTTTCGGGAATACGCTTCTGGATAAATTATGTGTTTAGTTCACTGATAATATTTGCAATTCTATACTTTCTGCGATATAGAAATGATAAAATATTGTCAAAAATATTATTTCTCATCCTTTTTGCTTTTCCTATGCTTACGCAGCCGATTTTTTTTGCAGCTTATGATAAATTCATAACCCCTTTCGGTTTCAGTATCTTCGTTTCTGATACAGCAATGATTTTTGAGCTTGGAGGGACAAATTTACCTGTCCTGCAAATTCTATTTTTGATACCTGTTCTTATACTTGTTTATAGAGCCATTTTCATCGGCAAAGCTATCAAGGTAAGGATTTGGCGCCCTATACTGATATACTTTCTCGGGTTCAGTGCATTTGTTCACGGAGTAATTGGCTGGTTCGGCCACGCCGATTTCCAGCACGCTTCATCAGCATTTTATATAAACCTTACAGAAACTGCTATAAGGAGTTCATACTCATTTAAAGTTGACAGAGTGATGCCGGTTGCCACAGATATAAAGGCGAAGAAGCCTCGTGCAATCATATTTGTTATAGGTGAATCAACAGTCAAAAGACATATGTCCCTTTTTGGATATTCCCGCAAAACAACACCGGGATTGGACTCCCTGAAAAATTTGGGGGTTTTAACTACCTTTAACAATGCAATTTCTGTTGGGAACAAGACAAATCTATCCGTTCCATATATGCTGACCGGTATTGAAGGGCCTGATCCGCAGGGCCGTTTTTACAGAAATCCCACCATCTTTGATTATGCCAAGGCTAACGGATATCGAACCCTCTTTATATCAGCTCAGGAATTGCGTTGGGGCAACCTTGATAGAGTGCTTGCCGGAAGAAGCGTGGATATACTTAAATATGGTTCAGATTTCAGTGCGCAGGTTGATATTCTAAAGGGGGCAGATGACTCTGTAGTTTTAAGCCGATTTATACTGCCATACATTGATACGGTAAGCGCACCATTCTTTATGGTCTATCAGATGGATGGAAGCCATTATCCATATAATGCGCACAGCCCTTCACACGTGAAAAAGTTTTTCCCGGAATCAGAGCCAAACGGAATAAATGCCTACGACAACACCATTTTGTACACAGACAGGAATTTGACCAAACTAATTACCGCTTTGAAGATGCGTTTTCCGGATGGAATAGTTACCTTTTCGCAGGATCACGGACAGGGATTGAGTGGACACGCCGGTTACAACGATAATTATGTGAATGAAACGGTCGAAAACAGTCTGTTTATCTCTGCTCCAAAGGCCTTGATTGACTCGCTAAGTTTTAACAGCAGTTCACCTGTAACTCAAATTGATATTTTCGCGACGTTACTTGATATTTGGAAACAGCAGCCGTCAGAACCGATTGACGGCCTGTCTCTTTTTAAGACGATACCTTCAGGAAGGCTGCGAATCTGCAGCGAGTATATGCCCACCTTCCATAATGTACCGGTTGCTACAATAATATTTCCAAACAGCGAAAGCTGGCAGGTTGATTTCAGCAGGAAGGTCGTCCAGAAGATTGGAACCCAGGAGGCCTTTCCATACAGCAGCCTCCCCGATTCCATCAGTTTACTGCTTGATAGCAGGCTTAGGAAGCAGCGTTAGTACTCATCCCGTTCTTAAGCTTCTCCTGCATGCTTTTAAAGAAGTCGGCCAGTGCCGTTTCTCTGTTTTCCGCCTCACGTTTTCCGATTGGTGCTGCGAGAAGATTTTCAGGAATATCGCTTATAAAACGGCAGAACTTAACAGGTCTATGCTTGTTGTAAAGGAATCTTGTGCCCGGCCAGCTTAAATAGAGCCGTTTCTGTGCTCTGGTAATGCCCACATAGAAAAGACGCCTCTCCTCTTCAATATTACCCTCATCGACGGATCTTTTGCTTGGCATGACTTCATCATCGAGGCCAGGCAAAAAGATAACAGGGAACTCCATACCCTTGCTTGAATGAAGTGTCATTAATGTAACTGAATCACGGTTGTCATCCTCATCCTTCTCGTTCATCATCATTTGAACTTCAAGGAGATATGCTGAGAGATCTGCTTTTTTACGTCCTTTGGCAAAAAGTGCGACACTGTGTTCAAGTTCATTAATTACTGCTATCCTTTTGGCCGCCTCTTCTTTACGATCTGCATAAAGGTCATTAAGATACTCACGATATTTTAAATCGGCAACCATTTCACGGAACGCGTCCGGCAGTTTAGCTCTTTTGAACTCAGTCATGTGCTTTTTAATGAATTGGGTGAACTTGGCAACATTTTCATTTTCGCTGATTTGGAAAACATCCCAAAGTGAGCATTTACGGCTGCCGGCATCGCTCTCAAGGTTCTTCATAGCATCTCTTGAAACGTGCCAGGAAGGGGTTTTTAGTATCCGTGAAAGAGAGAGCTCATCCAGCGGATTTGCAATGAACATAAGATAAGCTATGAGGTTTTTTACCTCTTTACGATCATAAAAACCTCCACCGCCCGGAACTTTATAAGGGATGTTTTTCCGTTGGAACTCGACTTCA
>JAEUSG010000258.1 GCA_016788315.1 Fibrobacterota bacterium
GTGCTTCGGCATCGAGAAGGAGTGTTGTAATATCTTTAAAGCCAATGCCCGGTTTGGGAAAATCCATAATTGTTCTG
Source organism: Fibrobacterota bacterium (assembly GCA_016788315.1). Lineage (GTDB taxonomy): Bacteria > Fibrobacterota > OXYB2-FULL-49-7 > OXYB2-FULL-49-7 > JAEUSG01 > JAEUSG01. The sequence goes on from JAEUSG010000258.1 coordinate 78, forward strand.
ATTTTTGAAGATAAATCCATAAAGTACTCCTGTTTGTCTGATTTTTATACTGTCAAAATAATTATCTTTGTATGCTATGAATAATAAAAATGATACGGGCATATACATTCATGTCCCATTCTGCGTGCAGAAGTGTGCCTACTGCGATTTTTACTCTGTGGAGGACTTGAAGCTTGTAGAAGATTATCTCACAGCATTGGAAGGTGAAATTCAGCTGGCTGCCGAAGCGTACGGTAAAATTTCGGTCGATACCCTTTATGTCGGTGGCGGAACACCAACAATATTGACAGAAAAGCACCTTTCGAGAATTCTGAACGCTCTATACAACGCTTTTGATATGTCCTGTGTTGCCGAAAGCACAATTGAATGTAATCCTGGCACTATTAATACAATAAAAGCAAGAGAGCTGCGAAAACTCTCATTTAACCGGGTGAGTATCGGAATTCAATCTTTCTGCGACAATGAGCTGAAAGGACTTGGAAGAATTCACACATCACTCGATGCAGTTGATGCTTTAAAAATGGTTAAAGAGGCTGGCTTTGAAAGAATCAATGCCGATTTCATGTTCGCCATTCCAGGGCAGACAGTAGAGTCGCTGATAGAGAATCTGACATCTGCAATTGATCTGGGTGTCAAACATCTTTCAGTGTATGGTCTCACAGCCGAAAAGGGGACGCCGTTTGACGGTATGGTAAAGCGGCGCGAGATCATTATGCCGCGTGAAGAGCTGTATGAAGCATCGTTTTTGAAAACACATGACTTTCTTGCAGAGAAAGGTTTCCTCCATTATGAAATTTCCAACTATGCAGTACCGGGCGAGGAATCTTTGCATAATCTAAATTGCTGGAGAGGGCGGGATTACATCGGTTTCGGCCCAGCTGCACACTCCCGGATGGGTAGTGTCCGAATGGGAAATGTTCGCGACATCAGAGAGTATTTGATTAACCCATATAAAAAAGCGTTTATTAATGAAGTTGATGATTCTGAAAAACGGATGGAGTTGTTCATGTTGCGCCTTCGCACTTCCGAAGGTATAACGCTGCAGGGAATGTCAGAATCTGCCAAAATTCATGAACTCGTGAAAAAGGGTCTTATTGAAACAGAAGGAAATACCCTTAGGCTGACTAAAACGGGAATGATGCTGATTGATGAAATTATACTGATTTTAGAGGAGGAAGAATGCTTGATATTAAAATGATCCTAAAAGAGCCTGAACGGGTCAGAGCTCTCCTGGCGACTAAAAATGAGAAATGCGATATTGATGCTGTTATCTCTCTTGATGAACAGCGTAAAGGTATAATTGCTGAAGCTGAAAAGATGAAGGCTGAAAAAAACAGAGCATCAAAAGCTATCGGCGAGGCTAAGAAGGCCGGGCGCAGTGCTGATGCTGACATAGAAGCGCTCCGTGTTACCGGCGACAAAATCAAGGAACTTGACGACAAACTTGGTGCAATAGATCTTGAACTCAGACAACGGCTCCTTGAAATGCCAAACCTTCCTCACGAGAGCACTCCTGACGGCAAGTCTTCTGCCGACAATGTTGTTGTCCGTGAATGGGGAGCAGAGCGTCCCAAGAATTTTAAGTTGAAGAACCATATCGAAATTGCTGAAAGTCTGGATATTCTTGACTTTAAGCGCGGTACAAAGATAGCCGGTTCTGGATTTGTGCTTTATAAAAAAGGGGGAGCGCAGCTTGAACGTGCTCTGCTAAACTACTTCCTCGATACTAACACAAAAAACGGATTTACGGAAGTTTTTCCTCCATTCCTTGTAAATCCTGCATGTGCAGAAGGAACAGGTCAGCTGCCGAAATCCCGCGATCAGATGTATTATGTAAATGAAGATGATCTTTTCCTTATACCTACTGCTGAAGTGCCGGTGACGAACATATTCAGGGATGAGATTCTTGGATACAAAGAGCTTCCGATTCACTATACCGCCTATTCTGCCTGCTTCAGGCGGGAGGCTGGCTCGTGGGGTAAGGATACACGTGGTTTCTTACGTGTTCATGAGTTTAATAAAGTTGAGATGGTGAAATTCTGTGAGCCTGAACGCAGTTATGTAGAGCATGAGACACTTGTCAATTGTGCAGAGGAACTCCTTAAGGGGCTCGGTCTCAAGTACAGAGTCCTCAGTTTGTGCAAGGGTGATATCAGTTTTGCCGCTGCAAAGTGCTACGACCTTGAGGTTTATGCCGAAGGAGAAGGGCGCTGGCTTGAGGTCAGTTCATGCAGTAACTTCGAAGATTTCCAGGCTCGCCGTGCAAATATCCGTTACCGTGATCACGAAGGTAAGGTCCGCTTTGTTCATACTCTTAACGGTTCTGGTCTTGCTACTGCCCGTATTATTGTGTCAATCCTTGAAAACTATCAGCTTGAAGATGGCACTGTTGAAGTACCGGAAGTCTTAAGGAAGTATATGGGTGGTCTGGAGAGGATCGGGGCTTAGGAGCGCGCGCTAACAGGAGAGCTGTCCACCGTCCTCTGCCTGCTACCACCGTCGCCTGCCGCCGCCGACTAAGGGCCGTTCGCGAACGGCCCCAACAGCACGCGTCGGCATACAGCAGTCATCACATGCCACGCCCCACCACGGCTGCATACAACACCCCAAAGACAAAGACCGATCCGCATAGCAGCACAAGTCTGCTGTATAGCGGTCCCATCCGTGACCCTGTGAAGTGGTTCCTTGTTAAGACAAGGCACATATGGATTGGCGAAATCATCATGCCCACGTAGCCGGACATATAGGCCAGTACAATATATGCAGTATAGCTGCCGTTATCAGGAATTAACCCCAGGATTACCGGAAACGACGCACCGACAAAGCCAACAGCTATGCCCATTACCAGTCCTGCAATTAAGGGCAGTATAATTACAACTGCATTTAAGGGGATTTCCAGAAGCTGCATCTCTTCGTTCATCTTTGTGATTGCACCGCAATCGAGCAGAACTTTTTTGTATGCCATTACTGCAACTATCAGAAGAATCAGCATCAAGGTCTTTTTGTTGAATATTGCCCCTATCGCGTCCATCGGCTTAAGTTTGCCTTTAAAGTAAACCCATGCACCTGAAACAATAAGACCGGCAAACATAGGGAAATATTGAGCCATACTTCCTGAAAGTAAACTGATGGTTTTCCATAAAGGTGCAGCAGCAGTAAAGATAGCCATAACAATCAGAATGAGTGTAACAGGCAGAGCGTGATATAGAAAGGAGAGTATCCTCCCCTTTAAGTCTGCCGACTCTTTTTCTGCAGGCTTAGTCAGTTTGAGTGGTTTTAACAGCAGAAGATATCCAATTGCAACAGCAAAAGGGGTAAAGACAAACATCATTGCCATGTATTTGGAAAATGAAAGTCCGCTCAAAGAGACTGCAAGAATTACTCCCGGATACATAGGCCACCAGAATTCCCATATGTGCCGAAACCAGTAATTGACCAGAACTCTCCACTCCTGTGTTACCGGAAGATCCTTTGACACCTCTTCTACCATGGGAGCGCTGAAATAGGCGCCTCCCGGCATTGGAAGTAGTCCAATAAGCGCGGGAAGAGAGAAGAGGCTTATTTTTGCGTTGTTTGCCAGTTTTGACAAGTGATTCACAAGCGACTGTTGTGCTCCGCTTTTTCCCATAAGCTGGTTGAGCACAAGAATGAGAGTAACTAGGAGAGTCAGCATAATGGTAAGCGGTTCAGTTACGCTGAGAGCCATTGATGTTAGTGTGTCACTTACAGGTAGACCAAATATCAGGCCAAGAGCAAATGTACCTATAATTATCGAGAGACCAAGGTCGATGGAAAACCTGTTCGTCGCGACAATAATAGCGAATATGGCAATTACTTTTATTAAGGCATATGGAAGTTCAAAAGGCATGGCTAAAGATATATTATTTTAACGGCAGTAATTAATGAATGAGGAGGTACTCTTGAACATCAAGACAGTGGGCATAGCACTTATTTTTCCGGTGGCAGGATTGCTTATCGGACTTTTTATGAAAAAATTTGTTCTTCGTAAAATAATCTCTTTTACGAAAAAGACAGATTGGGCGTGGGACGATGTTGCAGTAGGCAGCACTAAAGGTCTGATAATTCCCTTTTTTGTGCTTCTTGGATGCTACTGGATGATTCATTGGCTTACATTTGATCCTGTAATAGCATGGAGAATACAGAAGGGGGTAATGGTACTTTGTGCCGTTATTGCAATTGTTTATTGCGCTAGATTTGCTAAGGGGGTTTTATCCGGCGCTGTCGGGGTTGCAGGAAAAGCTGTTCCTTCAGTATCCATACTTGGCCATGTTGTGAGTGTTCTTGTTTACGGATTAGGGTTGTTGATGATATTGCAGTCGCTTGGCGTTTCTATAACACCAGTTCTGACTGCTCTCGGTGTCGGTGGTCTTGCTGTAGCTCTTGCGCTGCAGCCCACTCTTTCAAACTTTTTTGCAGGTATTAGCATTATTCTCTCAAAGCAGATTCATGTCGGTGACTATATGCGTCTTGGAGAGGGCACAATAGAGGGACATGTTACCGATATTACCTGGCGGAATACAACAATCAAAACTCTTGCAAACAATCTGGTGGTGGTCCCAAATTCCATTCTTGCCGGTTCAATGTTTACAAATTACACAAAGCCCGAACAGGAAGTGGCCGTTAAAGTGGATGTCTCAGTTGCGTATAACAGCGACCTTGAGAAGGTAGAAAAAATCGCACACGCAACAGCAAAAAAAGTTTTAGCCGATTGCGAAGCAGGCGTTACCGCATTTGAACCGGTTATCCGCTTTCATACGTTTGGACAGAGTTCGGTTGATTTCACGGTTGTTTTAAGAGCAAGAGATGTGACGGATCAGTTAACAATTAAACATCAGATGATCAAGGATTTGCTTGTCAATTTCAGAAAAGAGGGAGTTGAGATACCTTATCCTATACGAACTGTTAATATTGTAAATCGTTAACATTCAAAACCGGCCTCTTTTACAGCCTCTTTTACCTTTTCCCTGTTTGATGTGTTCAAAAGGGTGAATGTTACGCTTTTACCCTTAAGATCAACAACTGCGTCTTTGGTTTCAGCGACTGACTCTACTGCCTTCTTAACAGAAGCTGCACAATGTGCACAGGTCATTCCATCAACACGCATTGTTATCCGGTTATTGTCTGTGTTCATATTACCCTCTTGTTTGCTTTTGAATAAGTGCGGTTTAACAAAGTGAAAGAGAAGCATAAGTCCAAGCAGAACAGCACTCCCGTTTGTAAGCCATGCAGGTATCTCCATTTCATGAGAGCCCGCTGTAATATTAAGAATTGTGGTGCCGGCATAAACATTCAGCAGGTGGCCCATTAAAAGACTAACTGACGCAATGGAAAAGAGATAAACAGCTACAGCTCTTTTTCCAAGCGACTTTGCAACAGCAGCTATTGTCACAGCATTTGTTGCAGGACCTGTTAGCAGAAAGACAAGGGCCGCACCGGGTGCCATACCTTTTAGTACGAGGGAGGCAGCAATTGGAGTTGAGGCTGAGGCGCATACATATAAAGGAATACCTATGAGCATCATTATGACCATGGATATCCATGGATTTGAGAGGTGTCTTGTAAATAGACTTTCAGGAATTACCGCAGAAAGCACTCCGGCGATTATAATGCCTGTTATCAGGGTGAATGCGATAGGACCAAGCACCTCAAATTGGATGTATTGAGGAAGCTTTTTAAGCCTAATTGCAGTGGTTTCGGTCTCTGTTTTTGTGTTAACCGTCGGTGTCTGAACTGCTTGTTCTTTCCGTTCAGTCAGATTGATCAGAATGCCTGAAAAAAGAGCTGTTATAAGCGATGCAGCAATCCGGAACACTGCAAATACAGGACCGAGCAGAGAGTAGGTTATAAGAAAGCTGTCGGCTCCAATTTGAGGGGTTGCAGTCATAAACGCTGCAGTAGCACCGGCGTTAGCCCCTCTTTTATTCAGGGAGACTGCAACCGGTACAACACCGCAGGAGCAGAGTGGAAGCGGCATGCCAAAAAGTGTGGCTTTTATTACAGGCAGAATGTTTCCGTGTCCCAGATGTCTTTTAATTAAAGTGTCCGGAAAGAAAATGTGTAAAAGACCAGCTACCAATAGTCCTAATATCAAATAAGGGGCGATGGTCAAATAGAAATAGAAAATTGATTCTATGGATAATTTTAATATGTTCATATTGTTATTTCCTATCTATAAGATAGTAAATTAAAAGACTGTTATCTGCTTTCGCTGATAATTCTTTTTTTTAGCTCTTTGAATGTGCTTCGAAGTTGCGTAAGCAGCTTTTGTGCAGAATCCAGGGAATGTGCATCTCCTATTTGCATTTCCTGGAAAAGATAGTCATAGAGGGTGAATAGGCTTTCGGTATCTTTACCCTCAGAATAATTTAGGGCCATTTGGAGTTGAGCCAATATGTTTCTAACTCTTCTGCTGTTTTCGTTCTGTGCTTCTGGTTTTTCGCGTATCTCTTTTATTAGAATTATGGCTTTGTCAATCAGTAATATAATGCTGGCCATTGTCCCGGAACTGCCGAGAGCGGTATTGATAAATTCTTCAATTTTTTCTTTTTTAGGCATACGATAAAGTTAAAAAAGTTTGGATGCTATTTCGCTGACATTTTTTACAAACACCAGTTCCAGGGAGGGGTTTCCTGCAATCTTACCGGAAGTAGAGAATGGGAGGAGAATTCTGTTGAAACCCATCTTCTGCGCCTCGCGCATTCTAGTTTCAAGAAACCCTATGCTGCGAATTTCTCCAGACAAACCAACTTCACCCATTGCACAGACCTTTTTATCTATGGGACGGTTGAGCATACTGGAAATGATTGCACAGGCCACGGGCAGGTCTATTGCCGGTTCATCCGCCTTTATTCC
>JAEUSG010000260.1 GCA_016788315.1 Fibrobacterota bacterium
TTTAGCAAAAATTTCTGCATATGCACCATAAACAAGGTACTTTACAGCAAGTTCTTTAACGGTGCCTTTGTGATCTTTCTCAACTGCGCGGAGAGTAAGGCCATCGAAATAACCTTTCATGATCTTCATCAGTGTATCATCGTCAAGTTCGCGTATTGCAGAAAGTCCTTTAGCTAGGATTTCACCGTGGCTGCGATGCGAACCGTAGATGTGGTCTTCGACCTTTAAGGCAAAAGCCTGACCTACTGCAGAAGGTTCCTGACCAATGGAAAGATGAGCAGGTCCAGCATGGTTATAGCTGACCTCTTTGTATTTACCTTCAGTTTTTATCTTGTTAAGTACAGTCTCAAACTCACGAATAAGACACATGTCGTGATAGATGGCAGAGAAATCATCTTTAGAAAAGATCTTCTTCTCTTCATCGATTGATTTGTCATAAGCGTTAACAGCTATCGGTTTGAACTTAAGTTCGTTTTTTGCAAAGACATTTTCCGGTTTTACTTCTATAGCTTTTGGCATAATTACTCCGCGTGAATGATTGCTTCTTTAAGTGCTTCGCTGATTGTGGGATGAGGAAAGACTATTTCAAAAATATCCTTCACGCGCATCTCCTGTTCTATCATCATGGCGGCTCCGAAAATATGTTCTCCGGCTGGGCCGCCAATCATATGAACTCCCAAAATTACTCCATGTTCACCGGTAAGCACCTTGACAGTACCGGATTCTCCTTCATATTCAACAAGGAAGCGGCCGGCAACTCCCATTGGCATGACACTCTTTTTGAAAGCGACACCCTCTTTGGTGAGCTGATCTTCAGTTTTACCGCAGCTTGCAACTTCAGGATTTGTGTAAACAACAGAGGGAATTGCAGTGTAACGTATTTTCTGTTTTCCGCCGAACATGTTTTCGACGGCAGCGATACCTTCACGGGTAGCTGCGTGTGCAAGCTGACAGCGGCCTGTAACATCTCCGCATGCCCAGATGCCAGGAATGTTTGTTCTGCCGGATTCGTCAGCTGTTATACCACGTTTAGTAAATTCAATGCCTGCTGCTTCAAGTCCAAGGCCGTCGACAACGGCTGTTCTGCCTGTAGAATTAAGAATGTATGTTGCGGTTAGTGATTGTTCTGCACCACTCTCATCAGTAAAATGGAGTGTGGAACCATCAATCTTTGTTACTTTGGCATTAAGGTTGAACTGAACCCCTTTTTTCTTCATTGCCATCTGGAGTCGTTTCGTTATTTCAGAATCAACCACAGGTGCAATTTGAGGAAGCATTTCAACAACAGTAACCTTCGATCCAGCATCTGCGAAAAATGAGGCAAATTCAAGACCGATAACACCGCCGCCAATAACGGCAAGTGTTTCAGGAATTTCATTTAGTGCAAGTATAGATGTTGAATCTAAAACTTTAGGGTTGTTTATTCCAGGGATAGGAGGTGTTGCAGGTTTTGAGCCTGTTGCGATGAGGATGTTTGCCGCTTCGTAAATTTTTCCATCAGCCTCAACTTTGCCGGCCCCTTTAATTTCAGCGTGCGCACGGATTACTTCAACTCCGGACTTTTTAAGAAGGGCTTCAACCCCTTTTGTGAGAGTTGCAACAACTTTTGCTTTTCTTTCCTGAGCCTTAACCATGTTGAGCTTGGGTGTTCCGGTATCTTCCACTCCGTAGGCTGCAGCATGTTTACATTCAGCAAATACATGTGCAGATTTAAGAAGGGTCTTTGTAGGTATGCATCCGACATTAAGGCATGTTCCGCCGATATATTGTCTTTCAAAAAGGATGACCTTTTTGCCTTTTTTGCCGGCATGGGCAGCTGCTTCATATCCGCCTGGTCCTGCACCGATAACAATTAAGTCTGTCATGTTTATTCCTTACTGTAAATTAAGACCGCATAATTTTTCTATGTTCATTATTGATTCAGAAAGCTTTTTTAAGAATTTAGCTGCAAGTGCTCCGTCAACAACCTGATGGTCGGATGTCAGTGAGAAGCCTATTTTATCTTCAAATACTACTGAACCATCTTTTGCCCGAACCGGTTCCAAAGAAATACCGCATACGCCCAAAATAGCTGTTTGCGGGGTATTTATAACCGGTGTAAAATCTGTAACACCGAAGGCTCCAAGGTTGGAAACTGTGAATGTTCCGCCGTTCAAATCATCGGGCTGAATACGGCCTTCAATAGCCGCATTGGCAAGATTTTTTGAGGATTTGGCAAGTTCACCAATTGACATTTTATCAGCATTTTTTATTACAGGTACAAGAAGTCCTTTTTTTGTATCACAGGCAAATGCCAAATTTACATTATTGTAGGTGTAGAGAACTCCATCGATAAGTTCTGCATTA
>JAEUSG010000280.1 GCA_016788315.1 Fibrobacterota bacterium
ACCAGAATACAACTGCCACGTGTTATTGAATACATCAGGTTATGGCATGCTGATCTATAAACACTCTCACGATTCTAATATGATATCTGCCGAAAAGGTAAGTGTTTACTCAAAATCGCATCCGCTGCTTGCAGCAAATCCAAATCCCTTTACCGGGAACGTAAAGATAACTATGTCTGGTCTCGCTACTTCGTCGGGTCAAATGAATATTTACAATGCGCAGGGTAAACTTGTGCGATCGATACATGTGCAGAATCAGTCGGCTGTATGGGATGGGCGTAATAATGAATGTGTGCGTTTACCTGAAGGCACTTACATGGGGGTCTTTACTTCTGGTTCATTTAAGCTGAGCATCAGGTTATGTTTGATGCATTAATTTCCGAATTTGTAGGATATGCAGAGTGAAATCAGATATCAACAATCGTACTGATTTTTTTCCACACTACCAGCGGATCAGTTTCAGTTGTCATCGCTTCAAAGTCTGAAACAGATACAGATTCGACAACTGCGGCTGTGATAGCCGCAGCACAAAGCGCAGCATCTTTTCGTAAGCGCTTCCAGTCATATTCCTTAACAAAGAGGTGTCCTTCAAAAGGAGCTCTTCCTTTTACCATTTCCTTAAGTCCGATATCGGCATCTTCAGCAGGAACTGGTTCAGTGTCGGATACTGTTGAGAGGGCGAGGAATTTAAGAGTATCTGTAAGAACATCATAGATTGGAAGAGGACGTTCCTGAAGTTCAAGTTCCTGTGCATGACATTTGTTAAGAGCTTCGCGAACTAATGCAAGATCTGGTTTAAGTGATACCAGAAGAGCTGCATCATGGACATGTTTAAGCCGTTGTCCCTCTTTGTTTTTGCCATATGGAATGCCAAGGGTTTTAGGGCCGAGAGTAAGCAGTTTGTCTGCCAGAATACTTGCCGGTTCGGGCAGTTTTACCTCCGTTGAGCTTTCAAATAGCACTCCGCATACAGCCTTCTTTTTTTGAAGTCTGTAAAGACTTGGCTGAAACATGGCATCCAGCATAATAAAGGTTTCACCCGTACCCATTGCAGATTCGTAGTAGAGGTTGTAGCTCGTCATGGGAAGCCAAGGTTTTGTTTTGTGCGGCCTATGTTCTATACGTGTAAAGACTCCGTATTTTTCCTGGCATGCGTGTACCACCTGATCAACTCTCTCTTTAGATTCGGCAGTTGCTATGTCAACGTCAATGGAAAAACGGCGCGGCTTGTCTAAAATCAGAAGAAGGGAGTTGCCTCCTTTGAAAGTAAAGTCCAACCCTTCAGCAGTGAGTTCAGCAACAAGTTCCAAAGAACGGATAGCCTGTTCAGCTAGTGCTGCGGGGGCCTCTTTACGGTTCTTTTCAATGTGTGCTGCTGTGAAGCACTCCGGTTTTCCAAGTGGTTTGCTCATTTATCTCTCGCTCTTGAAATGTATTTGCCTTCCTGCGTCTGAACTATAATCTTTTCACCGGTTTCTACAAATAGAGGAACCTGGACAACTAGACCTGTTTCAC
>JAEUSG010000284.1 GCA_016788315.1 Fibrobacterota bacterium
GCGAAAGTTAAAGGGCTGCTGAATCTTGACTGTATAACAGTAACGGGAAAAACACTTGGGAATAATGTCAAGGGTTCGGCAATTAAGGATAAGGCTGTTATCCGTGAACTTAAGAATGCTTACAGTCCTGTCGGAGGTTTAGCAATACTAAAAGGTAATCTTGCACCTCGCGGCGCTGTTGTTAAATGGGCAGGAGTGCCGGAGAACATGCTTAAGTTTAAAGGCCCAGCAGTGATATTTGAAAGTCAGGAAGAGGCATGCGCAGGCATCCTCTCCGGTAAAGTAAAGGCTGGCGATGTGGTTGTAATCCGTTATGAAGGACCAAAAGGCGGACCGGGAATGCAGGAGATGCTATCACCCACATCATATATAATGGGACGCGGACTTGGCGGAAGCGTTGCTTTGATTACTGACGGACGTTTCTCGGGTGGAACCCGCGGAGCATGCATAGGACACATCAGTCCTGAAGCAGCTGAAGGGGGCCCAATTGCTTTGATAAATAAGGGGGACACTGTCTCTATTGATATCCCAAAAGGAATTCTCAATGTCGAGCTCTCCAAGAGTGAGTTTGACAGGCGTAAAAAAATGTGGAAACCGCGGAAACCCCGCGTAACTGCAGGTGCGCTTGGGAAGTATGCCCTCCTCGCTTCTTCGGCAGATGAAGGGGCGGTTTGTAAGTGGTAGATAAAGTGTCAGAAAACAAAAAACGGAGAACTAAATAATGACAGGTGGAGAAGCATTAATAGAGTCACTGAAGAAAGAGGGAGTGGACGTTCTGTTCGGTTATCCGGGCGGTGTTGTAATTCCTATTTTTGATGTGCTTTATAATACCAAAGGAATAGATCTTATACTGACAAGGCACGAACAGGGAGCTGTTCATGCTGCAGAAGGGTATGCCCGTTCCAGCGGTAAGGTTGGTGTCGCTCTTGTCACAAGTGGGCCCGGCGCTACTAATACCATAACCGGTATAGCAGATGCCAAGCTGGACTCTGTTCCTCTTGTTGTAATAAGCGGACAGGTTCGAAGTTCCATAATCGGAACAGATGCCTTTCAGGAAGCTGATGTTCTTGGAATAACGAGGTCTATTTGTAAACATAACTATCTGGTGCGTGATGTTAAAGACGTTCCAAGAGTTATAAAAGAGGCCTTTTACATTGCAAGAACCGGCAGACCGGGTCCTGTATCTGTAGATATTCCTGTTGACATATCAAATGCACATCTTGATAAATATGTGTATCCTGATACAGTCGATCTTCCTGGCTATAAGCCTACGCTTAAGGGAAATCCGCGTCAGATTGAGAAGCTTGCAGAAGCTATTGCAAATGCAAAAAGGCCGATGCTGTACGCAGGCGGAGGAATAATAAGCTCCGGTGCATCAACTGAACTCCTGAAAGTCATGGAGAAAGGCAATCTTCCGACTGTTATTACTCTTATGGGACTCGGGACAGTTCCGCACGGACATCCGCTCTTTCTTGGAATGCCGGGAATGCATGGAACAGTAGCCGCAAACTATGCAATAATGCAATGCGATTTACTGATAGGTGTTGGTGTCCGTTTTGACGACAGAGTAACCGGAAATTTACAGACATTTGCTAAGCATGCAAAGATTGCACATATAGATGTGGATCCGGCAGAGATAAGCAAAAATGTAAATGCCCATATACCTATAGTAGGTGATGCTAAAACCGTTTTGTCCGAGCTCCTTGATGTTATGAAAGCAAGGGAAACGGATGAATGGAATGCAAAGGTTAACGGCTGGAAGAAGGAACATGTTCTTCATTACAATCAGAAGATGGACGATGAAATCCATCCTCAGTATGTAATTGAACGGGCAAGTGAACTGGCATCAGATGATGCCATTGTAACCACAGAGGTCGGTCAGCATCAGATGTTCACCGCACTGTATTATAAACACAAAAAAGCGCGTTCTTTCATAAGTTCCGGCGGTCTTGGAACTATGGGTTTCGGCTTTCCTGCCGCTATGGGTGCTGCTGTGGCAAATCCTGACAAGCTTGTGATGGTAGTAGCAGGCGACGGCAGTTTACAGATGAACATGCAGGAACTTACAACCTGTGCTCTTAACAATATTGGTGTTAAGATAATTTTGCTGAATAACATGTATCTTGGAATGGTCCGCCAGTGGCAGGAATTCTTCTGGAATAAGAACTATTCAAAAACATGTTTAAAGCAGGATTCAAGCTGCCCCCGAAACTGCAAAGGGCCAGGGGCACATTGCAGGAAGGTTTATCTGCCTGATTTTGTAAAGTTGTCTGAAGCTTGCGGTGTGCCCGCAATGAGAACAGCGGATCCGAAAGAGGTAGATAAGATCCTTAAAGAAGGTTTTGCAGTCAAAGGTCCTGTGCTGATGGAATTCATGACCAAACAGACGGAGAATGTATATCCGATGGTTCCGGCAGGCAAGTCCATAGACGAAATCCTTATGGGAGATAAATAATTATGGCTGACTCAAAAGAGTTTCATACAATAATCGTTACGGTTTTAAACCGTGTTGGTGTTGTAGCCCGTGTAACCGGTTTATTCTCGGCTCGCGGCTATAACATCGAGAATATGATTGCAGCACCGACAGAAACCAAAGATGTCTACAAAATCTACATTGGTATCACTGCTACAGAAAAAGAGGCTGAGCAGGTTGTAAAGCAGCTGAATAAGCTGATAGATACTTTGAAGGTTGCTGACATCAGCCATAAGAATCATTATATCACAAGAGAGTTTGTTCTGCTGCGAATCACTTGCAAGAAAAACAGATCAGAAATTCTCGAGCTGGTAAATGTGTTCAGGGCAAAAACTGTTGACGTAACTGAAGATCATATAACGGTTGATATGTCTGGACCAGGGAAAAAGGTTGAGAGATTTATTGAGCTCGTGAAACCTTTCGGTATCGAAGAATTGGTACGGACAGGTAAGTTGGCAATAACAGAAAATGATTCAGAGAAGTAAACTAATAACAAATAAGTTTTAACTAAAAGGAGTTTTCAAATGGCTATCATTGATTTCGGCGGAAAAAAAGAAAAAGTTGTTACACGTAAAGAGTTTTCTCTCGATAAAGCTCGCAAGGTTTTAAAGAATGAAGTAGTTGCAGTAATCGGTTACGGCGTTCAGGGACCTGCTCAGGCTCTTAATATGAAAGATAACGGCATCAATGTAATCATCGGTCAGTCAAAGGCATTCAAGCAGGACTGGGATCGTGCAGTTGCAGATGGATGGAAGCCAGGCAAGACTCTTTTTGATCTTGATGAAGCTCTTGACAGAGGTACTGTTATTCAGATTCTAGTTTCCGATGCTGCGCAGATGAAAATCTGGCCGCTTGTTAAGAAGTATCTTACAAAAGGTAAGGCACTTTATTTCTCACACGGTTTCTCGATAACATACCGCAAGACAACAAAAGTTGTTCCGCCTAAAGATGTTGATGTTCTCCTTGTTGCTCCTAAGGGTTCCGGCACATCTGTACGCCGCAACTTCCTTTCCGGCGCAGGAATCAATTCCAGCTATGGTGTTTTCCAGGATGCAACCGGCCGTGCTGAAGAGCGCTGCCTTGCACTCGGTGTTGCAATCGGAAGCGGATACCTATTCCCGACAACGTTTGAGCACGAAACAAACAGCGACCTTACAGGCGAGCGCGGTGTTCTTATGGGATGCCTTGCCGGCGTAATGGAAGCTCAGTACGATGTTCTCCGTGCAGGCGGACACTCACCTTCTGAAGCATTCAACGAAACTGTTGAAGAACTCACACAGAGTCTCATCAGGCTTGTTGACGAAAAGGGAATGGACTGGATGTATTCAAACTGTTCAGCAACTGCACAGCGCGGTGCTCTTGATTGGAAGCCAAAGTTCAAGAAAGCAACACTACCTGTGTTCAAAGCCCTTTATAAGGCTGTAAAGAGTGGTGCAGAAGCAAAACGTGTCATAAAAGTGTGTGGTGCTGCCGATTATCGTAAACGTCTGGATGGAGAACTTGCACAGATCAGAAATTCTGAAATGTGGAGAGCAGGTGCAGCAGTAAGATCACTGCGCCCAACAGAGGGTGCAAAAAAGACATCCACAAAGGCAGCTGGTATCGGCGGTCGCGGTGTAAACTAAAGAAAGAGATTTAAAAATGGGAAAGACATTAACGGAAAAGATATTTGATTCTCACAGGGTTGATGAACCTTTTGCAGGAACAAATGTTCTTAAGCTCGATGCCGTTTTCTGTCACGAGATCACAACTCCCGTCGCCATCAATGATTTGGTGGCGCGGGGGAAGGATCGTGTCTTTGACAGAAACAGAATCAAAGCTGTTATCGACCATGTAACTCCTGCTAAAGACAGCAAAACTGCCGAGCAGGGTAAAATCATGCGAGAGTGGGCACATCGCCATAAAATTAAGGATTTCTTTGATATCGGATACAATGGTGTATGCCATGCACTTTTCCCTGAGCAGGGCTTTGTCCGGCCAGGGTATACAGTCATAATGGGCGATTCACACACATGTACTCACGGTGCATTCGGTGCATTTGCTGCTGGAGTCGGCACTACAGATTTGGAAGTGGGTATCCTTAAAGGGGTATGCGCATTCAGAACACCTAAAACCATTCGGATTGATGTAACTGGCAAACTTGCAAAAGGTGTCTACGCAAAAGATGTCATTCTTGAAGTTATAAGAATCCTGACCGTAAATGGTGCTACCGATAAGGTGATTGAGTTCAGAGGATCTGTAATTGACGGATTCTCCATGGAATCCCGTATGACTCTTTGCAATATGGCAATTGAAGCAGGCGGAACATGTGGAGTATGCATGCCGGATAAAACCACGGCAAAATATCTGTGGCCATTCATTAAGGCGAAGTACAAAACAGTTGAGAATGCTGTAAAGGATTTCAAAAAATGGCATTCAGATCCTGACTGCACTTACGATTCTGTGATCAAACTTGATGTTTCAAAACTCACTCCTCAGGTGACTACCGGAAATAAACCGGATCAGGTTAAGGCTGTCACTGAGGTAAAAGGGACCAAGCTCAATCAGATATACATCGGCTCCTGTACAAATGGGCGCATAGAGGATTTGAGAATTGCCGCGAAGGTTCTTAAAGGTAAAAAGATTCATGAGTCTGTACGCGGTATCGTCTCTCCAGCTACGCCGACTGTTTACAGTATGGCGCTAAAAGAGGGTATTATCGATGTGTTCATGAAAGCAGGTTTCTGCGTTACAAATCCGACATGCGGAGCATGTCTTGGAATGAGTAACGGTGTTCTTGCTAACGGTGAAGTTTGTGCAAGCACAACAAACCGTAACTTTAACGGCAGAATGGGTAAAGGTGGCACGGTTCATCTTATGAGTCCGGCAACTGCTGCAGCATCTGCATTAAAGGGCGAGATAACAGATCCCAGGAAGTATTTGTAAGGAAAAATGATTATGAAAAACTTTTCAGGAAAAATACTCTTTCTTGACCGCAATGATATAAACACGGATGAGATCATCCCAGCAAAATATCTGACCGAGATCTCAAAAGAGGCGCTTAAACCACATTGTCTTGAGGATTTGAACCTTAAAGGATTTGATCCAAAAAAAGATATTGCCGGGAAAAGCGTTTTAGTTACACGCGCCAATTTCGGTTGCGGTTCAAGCCGAGAGCACGCTCCATGGGCGCTCGAGGTAAATGGAATCAATGTTGTAATTGCAGAAAGCTATGCACGTATTTTCCGTCAGAATATGTTCAATTGCGGTCTTATGGCTATTGAACTTCCGAAAGCGGATATTGATTCAATATTTGCTGCCGGCGCTGATGCAGAGGCAGCAGTTGATTTTAAGAAGAGAACGATAACGGTAAAAGGTAAAGAGTATAAGTTTGCGATTGCTGATTTTGATGCATCGCTGGTAGAGGCAGGCGGTTGGGTCGATTACGCAGATAAGAAATACTAAGGAGAAATATGGCAAAATTAGCAATCCTTCCGGGAGATGGCATCGGGCCGGAAATAATGGCAGAGGCTATTAAGGTTTTGGATGTTGTAAAAAAGAAATTCAAATTAGATGTAGATATCGAATGGGCTGATGTGGGCGGTGCAGCAATTGATAATCACGGCGAAGCTCTTCCGAAATCAACTCTCAGCCTGTGTGAAAAATCAGACGCCATTCTCTTTGGATCTGTTGGCGGGCCGAAATGGGAAAAGCTTCCTCCTGCACAGCAGCCGGAAAGAGCGGCTTTACTTCCTCTTCGTAAGCACTTCAAGCTTTTCTGCAACATCCGTCCTACAAAGCTCTATTCTGCTCTTGCAGATGCATGTCCTCTGCGTGCCGATACTGCAGCTAAGGGCTTTGATATTCTCTGCATACGTGAACTCACAGGCGATGTATACTTTGGTCAACCAAAAGGGCGTGAAGGTTCAGGACCGGATGAACGTGCTTTTGATACAATGGTCTATACCCGTTATGAGATTGAGCGAATTGCCAAACGGGCATTTGAATATGCAAAAACCAGGCGTAAAAAAGTACACAGTGTTGATAAAGCCAATGTTCTTACAAGCATGGTTCTCTGGCGCGAAGTTGTAGCCGGTGTAGCTAAGAGTTACCCGGAGATTGAACTACAGAATATTTATGTTGACAATGCTGCAATGCAGCTTGTTAAAGATCCATCACAGTTTGACGTCCTTCTGTGTGGCAATATGTTCGGTGACATCCTATCAGACGAATGCGCAATGATAACAGGCTCTATGGGAATGCTTCCTTCTGCAAGTCTCTCTGAGTCAGGTTTCGGTCTCTACGAACCTGCCGGCGGCTCTGCTCCCGACATTGCAGGAAAAGGGATTGCCAATCCTATCGCACAGATACTTTCACTTTCTATGCTACTGCGCTTCAGTCTTAACAGAGCCGATGCGGCTGATGCAATTGAAACGGCAGTTAACACTGTGCTGAATAAAGGTGTTCTGACAGCTGATCTTGCAAAGGATAAATCCAAGGCTATAGGCACAAAAGCTATGGGCGACGCAATAGCAGCAGCGATATAATAAAACGGATAAAAAGGATTCTATAAAATGGTCAAACTTTACGATACTACACTCAGAGATGGAAATCAGGCGCGGGGCATCTCTCTTTCACTCAATGACAAACTGAGAATTGCTCAGAAGCTCGATGAGCTGGGTGTGCATTATATTGAGGGCGGTTGGCCGAATCCAACAAATCCTTTGGATGTGGAATTCTTTAAAAAGGCTCCATCTCTGAATCTTAAATTCAGCCGTATCGCAGCTTTCGGCTCAACATGCCGTCCTAACACTTCGCCGGCAGAAGATCCAATTCTGACTGCGCTTGTAGAAAGTAAAGCACCGGTTCTTACTATTTTCGGGAAGAGCTGGGATCTACATGTTACGGAAGTAATCAAAACTACGCTCGATGAAAATCTCCGGATGATAGAACAGTCTGTTGCATATCTTAAAACAAAATGCGAAGAGGTTGTTTACGATGCTGAGCACTTCTTTGATGGTTTCAAGAATAATCAGGATTATGCACTTAAAACTATATTAGCCGCTCAAAAAGGGGGAGCAGACTCCATTGTCCTATGCGATACAAACGGCGGCTGTCTGCCATCTGATATAGTCCGCATTATGCGTGAAGTCAAAAAGAGTGTGAAAACTCCTCTCGGCGTTCACACGCATAACGACTCAGGCTGCGCCGATGCTAATGCCATTGCCGCAGTTGAAGAGGGGGCAATACAGGTTCAGGGTGTAACAAATGGTTTCGGTGAACGGTGCGGTAATGCCAATCTCGTTACCCTTATTGCCAATCTTAAAACAAAGATGGGATTGCCTGTAGTAACAGATGAACAGCTTTCAAGGCTTACAACTATTTCATATGCTGTCTCTGAAATTGCAAATATTCTTCACAACGAACGGCAGCCATATGTAGGTGAAGCAGCCTTTGCCCATAAGGGAGGTGCTCATATTGATGGAGTACTGAAGGTTGCAAGATCATTTGAACACATTGATCCTGCTCTTGTAGGCAACAGCCGTCAATATGTGCTGTCAGACCAATCCGGCGGTTCGGCTATTGTTGAAAAACTGCAGCGTCTTAAACCTGACGTTAATAAAAAAGACCCTGCCGTTCAGCGGTTGTTGACAAAAATAAAAGAGATGGAATATGAAGGTTATCAGTTCGAAGCTGCTGATGGTTCATTTGAACTATTAATGAAAAAAGAGCTTGGTCTTTATACAGAGCCTTTTGCATTTCATGGTTTCAGAGTAATTGAAGAGCAACTGCCTGATGGAACGCTCTTCTCAGAGGCCACAATTAAGGTAAAAGCGCACGACAGAGTTGAGCATACTGCTGCCGACGGCAATGGTCCTGTTTCCGCTCTTGACCATGCGATGCGTAAAGCGCTTGCCAAGTTCTATCCATCTCTTGAGTCAGTTCATCTTGTAGATTACAAAGTGCGCGTTCTTGACGGCAGAGATGGAACAAACGCAAAAGTACGTGTTCTGATAACCTCAACAGATGGTACTACGTACTGGGGTACCATCGGAGTTTCTGAGAATATTATAGAAGCAAGCTGGATAGCTCTTATAGATTCGCTGAGCTATAAGCTTGCAAAAGATGGAGTTTGAACTAAATGATAGCTGTAAATAAAGGGAATGCTGATAAAGCAATCCGTAAAATACTCGATAGAAGAGTTGTCCGTTTCGATAAAGAAGAAGGCGTTGTACGGAAGGTCATCGATGATGTCAGAGCAGGCGGAGATAACGCTCTTATCTCGTATGCAAAAAAGTTTGATAAGGTTACACTTACACTTAAGAACATCAGATTGTCAAAAGGTGAAATTGCCGCTGCTGCTGATGCATGCGATCCGAAGCTGAAAAAAGCGATCAATGCTGCTGCAAAAAATATCAGACAATATCATAATAAACAGCAGAAGGGTGATTTTTCCTTTTCTCCTTCAAGCGGAGTCAGGCTTTCACAACGGACGCTGCCGATTGCCTCATTAGGACTATACATACCTGGCGGAATGGCACCGCTCTTTTCAACCATACTAATGACCGCAATTCCTGCGCAGGTTGCAGGTGTTGGCCGTATTGCTGTTGCCACACCATGCCGTGGCGGACTTAACCCTGCAATGGCATACTGCTTCAAAATATTAAAGATTG
Organism: Fibrobacterota bacterium; assembly: GCA_016788315.1. GTDB lineage: Bacteria > Fibrobacterota > OXYB2-FULL-49-7 > OXYB2-FULL-49-7 > JAEUSG01 > JAEUSG01. The sequence goes on from JAEUSG010000284.1 coordinate 9,127, forward strand.
ATGAAGTTTACCGTGTCGGAGGGGCGCAGGCTGTTGCCGCTTTTGCATTTGGAACAAAAAGAATCAAAGCTGTTGATAAAGTTGCCGGCCCAGGAAATATCTATGTCTCCCTAGCCAAAAAGATACTTTACGGAACAATTGACATTGATATGATTGCCGGCCCAAGCGAGGTGCTTGTCATTGCAGATGAGAGCGCATCAGCAAAAGTTGTAGCACGTGACCTTCTTTCACAGTCGGAACACGGCACTGGAAAAGAGTCATCGGTTCTGCTTACAACATCTGAAAAATTGGCTTCTGCAGTTGCTGAAGAAATTAAGCTCCTTCTTAAAACAACATCAAAAGATGCAGGTATAGTCCGTTCTGTAAATGATTACGGATTGCTGCTCGTTTTGAAAAACCTTGAAGAGTGTGCAGCTATCGCAAACAAAATTGCACCTGAGCACCTTGAGCTTGCTGTAAAGAGACCTGAAAAACTGCTGCCATTAATAAGAAATGCCGGTGCTGTTTTTATGGGACACAGTACATGTGAATCGGTTGGTGATTACTATGCCGGCCCAAGCCATGTTTTACCAACGAATGGTACCGCACGCTTTTTCTCACCGCTCTCAACATACCACTTTCTAAAGCGGATGAGTGTGGTTGAATACAGCAATAGTGCTCTTACTAAAGCATCTGCCGATATCATTGCTATGGCTGAAGCTGAAGGGCTGCACTACCACGCTGAAGCTGTTAGAGTGAGAAGGTAAGGCTCTAGTGTTTCGACTTCACACTTCTCTTTAGGTGCTTAACTCACCCCCGACCCTTCAGGTCGACCCCTCTCTTTTTAAGAGAGGGGCAAGGGGTGAGTTTAAAACCGGTATTTAGTGTAAGAAATTAATGGTCAGAGCTCTAGCTAAGCAAAATCTTCAAATTCTCTATCTCCCTGATTCTTGCTCTCGGATCGTGCATTGGATCAAGGTTCCCTGTTGCAGGTGCAATGTCAACAGGTTCTAGGGTCTCAGGATCTATTGTCTGGATCATCTGATCCATTATTATCGGGTTGGGATATGCTGTATATGAGGCATGCTGCGCTTTTCTGAATGACTCAATCAGCCTGTTGTCCCTTGTCAAAGTGTAAAGGCGAAGAGCCGATGCACAATGTTCACGGACGTTCCACCATGGAGCGGTTAACCTTCCGTTAGCACCGATAGCCTGACCATCGGGGAGAGGCTTCTCTGTATAAAGATCGACAGCCTTATACATTACCCCTTTAGGAGAAAAGCCGACTCTTCCGGCAAAAAGGTGGCAGTAAAGGGCCGCCTTAAGCGCCTTTTCACGATTCCATTTGCTGCTGCCCCATTCTGCCGGCAGATAAGGAATAACTTCCGCAAGAAAACCTGAAAACTCTGAAGCATGGCCTGGATCCACAGTTGTTATTCCGTCAATAGTCATCGGAGTGCCGTCTGGATTTGAACGCTCCCAGAAAGAAATTGGATCCTGTCGGTAGTTACCGTCCAGAATGTATTCAAGAAGCTTAATTGCCTTTACAATTATGTCGTTTTTGATTCCAGACCATTTTGATATGCCCTTTTTCTCGACTGAATCCAGACCTTTAAGTATCTCTCCGGCTACTCCGAGGGCTATCATACGCGGACCATGCACTCTGAATGCAGGAGAAAGCATGGATGCACCAGTATGAAAAGTAAATGTTTCAAATGATTTAAGAACTGAATCAAACTCTTTAATTCCTTTGTCAACTATTGTGCTGTTATCAGTGTAGATGCCATAAAGCACCCATCCGGTAACAGTAAAGAGATTGGAAAAAGTTTTTATTCCTATGCCTGTTTCCGGATTCCATGGATGGTCATCGGCTAACCCTGTTGCGGGGGAGGCGGCAACCGGTATTGTTCCTTTGTTAAGTTCATATCGTTTTATAGAGCCGGCAAGGATGTCATCGCAATAGCTTTTAAGAGCATCCTTCATATTAACGCTTTTCCCGTTGCGAAGTGTGACTGTTTTGTCTGGAACAAGATCACATAGCAGAGAATAGCCCCAGATTCCAAGAGCGCGGCCATCGCCCCAGCACCAGATGCGCTGTTCTTTAACTGGACGGAATTCTCCCGTTATGGTGTTGATGTTGGCACACAGAGCATCGCTTAACGGCAGCTCCGGATGCAAGGTCGCCCACTCTTCCCGGAGGGATAGAAAGAGGTTCCAGTTTTTTTCCTGATATGATTCATAAAATTCAATCAGTTTAGCGCATGCCTCTTTTGTCAATTCTGATTCAGTAAACAGGTTGTATTTATCAGCCATGATTTTTACTCCTTAAAATTCTAATAACAGTAGTAACAACATAGAAAAACATTGCGAAGATGACTATTGTAGCCCCGGTAGCCGTTGATAGGTAGAATGATGAAATCAAACCGGATACACAAGACAACAGTGAAATAATAACAGAGAGCCTAACATATTCAGCAGTTGATTTGGCGATGTTACGTGATGCCGCAGCAGGCAGTATAAGGAGCGCATTTATAATCAAAATGCCTATCCATTGTATGCTTAACGTAACAATAAGTGCAGTAATTGCTGCAAAGATCCCTTCTGTAAGCCACACTGGGATATTCCTGCTTCTTGCAAGAGAGGTGTTTACAGTAACTAGAAGCAGTTTGTTAAAGAAGAAGATCCAGCAGACTATGAAAAGAAGGAATACTACAAATATTAATGCTATGTCAGAACCATTGATGCTTAAAATGTCTCCTATAAGAAAAGAGGAATATCTGCTGAATCCGCCATTTCTGGAAAGTATTACAATGCCAACTGACACCGTGAAGGCCATAACGATTCCGATAACAGAATCACTGGAAGAGCCGCTGTTCCGTCGTAGCCATGTAATCGCAACTGCCAGGAAGAGAGAGAAAACAATCATTGCCCAAAGCGGTTGTGTTAAACCCAGAATTGCACCTATTGCTATGCCGGTTAACCCGGAATGGCCTATCGCATCTGAAAAGAAAGCCATCCTGCTGCTTACTATCATGCATCCAAGCATGGCAAAAAGTGGAGATATTATTATTATCGCCAATAGTGCATTATGCATAAAAGAAAATTCAGTCCAGCTAAACGGCAGTGCAGAAATCAAAGATGACCAGAGCTCCATCTGTTAAACCTCTTTCCCTGTAATGCAGCAGAACTGGTGGCTGTGATCGTGAGGTGCGATTTCCGGAAGGGCGATAGAACCAAATGTACGGGTTACAATATCACTCTTTAATACATCGTGGGGTAAACCATCAGCAAGAACACTTTTATTCAAAAAGATCATTCTGTCGGCGTGGCGCGCTGCAATTGCGCAGTCGTGTGAAACCAGAAGCACAGCAAGATGGTATTTATGACGTAATTCAGAAACCATCCGGTAAAAGAGATCAACTCCTGCAGGATCAATGCCTGAAACCGGTTCGTCAAGAAGAAGTATGTCCGGCACCGGAGTAAGTGCAAGAGCGAGCATTACCCGCTGAAGCTGTCCCCCCGAAAGTGTTCCAAGCCGTTCTGTAATGCAATTTTCTGCATTGACCTTTATTAGAGATTCTTCTGCCAGTTTAACTATTCTCTTGCGGTTGCCAGCCCAGACAGGAAAACGGGTGAGTGAAGCAGAAAACAGATCGAGAACGGATACCGGTGAGGTTGGATCAAAGTCAAGATGCTGCGGAACATAACCTGTTTTAAACACCTGTCCATTTTTCGCTACCGATTGATCGTTGTGTATCTTACCTGAATACGGGATTTCACCAAGCATTGCCCGGAAGAGCGTTGTTTTTCCTGCTCCATTGGGACCAATGATAACGGCCAGTTGACCGCAATGTATGTGCAGATTTATTTCATGTAGTACTTTAGTGTGACCGAAAGAGACACTTACCTTTTCCAGTCTTGTACAGCATGCACCGCATACATCTGCCGCTTCTTTTATCATTTCAAAGCCTTTATAAGTACTGTCAGATTCTTTTCCATTGCTCTGACATAAGCATCCTTGTCCATATCGCCGGAGACAGCTGGATCAAGAATATATACCGTTGCCCCTGTCTCTTTTGCAATTGTCTCTGCAGATTTGGCTGGGTACTGAGGCTCTGCGAACAAAGCTTTAATTCCGTTCTTTCGTACAATTCTTACCGTTGATGCAAGCTCCCCTGCAGAAGGCTCAGAACCTGGCTCTCGTTCAATTATGTCAACGATGTCAAGATTGAACTCTTTTGCAAAATAGGGAAATGCCTCGTGGAAAGTAATGATCTTTTTATTACTGAAAGAGTTCACGGCGTCATTGAATTTAGCCTTTAAGTCTTCAAGCTTCTTAATATATGCTTCACCGTTTTTCTTATACGAATCACTATTTGCAGGGTCTGCAGCTGCAAGCTCATTGCTGATGTTCCTGACCTCATTTATAGCACCTGACACAGATACCCAAAGGTGAGGGTTTGTATGGCCGTGGGAATCCTTAATCAATGGAACACCCTTTGAAGCCTCAATTATTCTCAGTTTTGGATACTGCTTAATCGTCTTATTCAGAAAAGACTCCATACCTCCGCCATTTACAATAAACATCGAAGCCGTTGAAATTGTCTTCATATCCTGTGGAGTAAGCTGGTAATCGTGCAGGCAGCCGGTTTGAGGCTTGGTTAGATTTACCACTTTTACACCTGGAACACCATCCGTAATGTTGATAGTCATGATGTAAATAGGGTAAAATGAGGTCAGTATGGTTTTGCTCTGCGCAAGGAGTACTGAAGCTAAAAGCACTGTGAGGAGAAAAGGTAATTTCTTCATAATTGCTTTAAAAAATAATGTTATGCAGAAGTATTAGCTATTCATAATCTCCCCCGCATGGCACAACATCTTTGGTGAATTTGATTTGAACATATGTTCAGTGTTGTTTATATTATTAATAAATAACAACTACTTACGAGGATATTTCATGACTAATAGCGAGATTATCATATATCAGAATCAAGATGGCAACATCAAAGTAGATGTTAGGCTTGAAGATGAGACGGTTTGGCTTTCACAGGAGCAGATGGCAATGCTGTTCGGCAAAGCTAGAAGTACAATTACCGAACATATTTCAAACGTTTACGAGGACGGTGAGCTTGAACAAAATCGAACCTGTCGGAAATTCCGACAAGTTCGCCAGGAAGGCGGCAGGGATGTAGAGCGCGAGATTGACTTCTACAATCTAGATGTAATTATTTCTGTCGGGTACAGAGTAAAGTCACCGCATGGAACGCAATTTCGAATTTGGGCGACACAAAGGCTCAAAGAATACATCATAAAAGGTTTTGTCCTCAACGATGACCGTTTCAAATCTGGCAACTCATTGAACTATTTCAATGAATTGCAGGAGCGTATTCGTGAGATACGTCTTTCAGAACGCTTCTTCTATCAGAAAATTAAAGATATTTACACAACAAGCATTGACTATGATCCTAAAGCTGATGACACTATTAAATTTTTCAAAGTAGTCCAAAACAAACTTCTATGGGCGATAAGTCAGCAAACGGCAGCTGAACTTATATATCGCAGAGTAGATGCGACTCTACCTATACTTGGTATGCAATCTTTTGACAAGAAGAGTTCAGTCGCCATAAAGAAATCTGATATTGCTATAGCTAAAAACTATTTGAACGAAGATGAAATGAAATTGTTAGGTTTACTAGTTGAACAATATTTGGCATTTGCTGAAACGATGGCTCAACAGCGAACACCAATGTATATGAAGGATTGGATACAGCGGCTTGATGTCATTTTAAATCTCAATGGCAGGGAACTGCTTAATCATGCAGGACAAATTAGCCATGAAAAGGCACTAAAAAGATCTGAAGAGGAATATGCTAAATATCAAGAAGTGCAGCAATCTATTGAAAAGGAACAAA
>JAEUSG010000324.1 GCA_016788315.1 Fibrobacterota bacterium
GAGTATCTTCTTGGCTTCGTTAATTTCCTGATCCTTGAGTGTGGCAAGTTTTGCAATTTCCTCGTCTGGCAGAAATGTAAAAAGGTTAAGGAATCTTACAGTGTCTGCATCCTGAACATTGCGCCAGTACTGGTAGTAGTCGTAAGGAGAGGTGCGGGCAGGATCAAGCCAAACAGCACCTTTTTCGGTCTTTCCCATTTTACGGCCGTCAGAAGTCATAATGAGGTTGAAAGTGAGTCCGAAAGCATCCTTATGCTCTTTACGGCGGATGAGATCAGCACCTGCAAGAATGTTGGACCACTGATCGTCTCCGCCAACTTCAAGAATACATCCATACTCTCTGTTAAGGTGAAGGAAGTCGTACGCCTGAAGAAGCATGTAGTTGAATTCAAGGAATGTTAGTCCCTTTTCGAGACGCTGTTTGAAACACTCAGCTGTAAGCATTCTGTTTACAGAGAAGTGGACCCCAATCTCACGTAAGAAGCTGACATAGTTGATTGGGCGAATCCAGTCGCCATTATTTACCAGAACAGCTTTCCCTTCCGAAAAATCTAGGAAGTGGGCCATCTGTTTTCCGATCGCTTTTATGTTTCCATCGATTGTTTCGGTGGAAAGCATATTACGCATTTCATCTTTGCCGGTCGGGTCGCCAATCATAGCGGTTGCACCGCCGAGAAGTGCGATTGGCCGGTGGCCTTGGCGCTGCATATGAGCCATTGCCATAATCGGCAGCAGGTGACCTACGTGCAGGCTGTCGGCTGTAGGATCAAATCCGGCGTAGAAGGTCAGTTTTTTGCTGGCAAAGAGTTCAATAATCTCTTTTTCGTGTGTGAGTTGAGCAAGAAAACCGCGTTTTTTCAAAATGTCGTAAGCAGTGGACATTGGTATTCATCCTTTCAATTCTTATTCAATGAAAAGATAAATTATAGGAAGGGCAAATTCCGACTATTCCTTGCCCCGGTTTAGATCAATGTGGACAGGCTCTTCAATGAATTTTATCATAGAGGCGTTTAGCTTAAGTTCGGGCAGTTTTGTCTTCTCTTTGGACATGATCAGGAGTACCTGAGGTTTTTCTACGCGTCCTTCAATAACTATGCCGCTTGTAAAGGTTATTTCACCAGGCTTCTTGATGACCGCTTCATCTTCAGCGCTGTTAGCACTTGCGCTTTTCTGAGCGATAACCAGAGCTGTCATTAAGAGCAGAAATGTAATTGTTTTCATATTAATGTGTTCCTGCTATTTCTAGTTTTGGAACGACTCCTCATTATATTCAAAATTAGGAATTTTGGGAAAAACAAACTTCAATTTACTGTATTCTTCCTTAGATATATATCGTTCTGCGCCTGGAAGTTTTGGCAATATATTGGTAACTCTATCCTGATATGATAATGCAAAAAATAGTGCTCTGACAGCTGGTAGTTTGCTTTGAACTTTTATTGCTATGCAGTTTTTGCCATTTTGCATACTTGTAAATGTATTGTTGTTCTTTTTAGCCCTATACCAGCCAAGAG
>JAEUSG010000339.1 GCA_016788315.1 Fibrobacterota bacterium
ATATTCCCCTTTAGATTTTTACTTGCCAACGGCTGTGTGTCAAGTAAATTTGGAGCAATTACTAATCAGCATTTGCTGACAAAAAACAGTGCTTGCGTATTAGCAAGTGCAACAACTGACTATTACAATATGGGTGGTGTGCTTATTGATAGCAGTAAAACATTCCCTGCAGATAGACGGATAAGATATTGTCTCTCTGCGGGTGATCATTGGGGACGTGCTTTCATAAGAAGCAATGGCCATATCTGGTCACATGTTTTTCATGGCGACTTGTCAATGAAGCCTAAAATGGGTCCGGCTAACGGAAAACCGCTTATTACTGCTCTTAGTGCTGTAAAAACAGGCGCTCTTTCATGGACTTTTACTGTTACAGCATCAGACAGCGATGGTGGAATACAGAGCTATGACTGGTATCCGAATTCATATGCCGACGGAAAGGCTAAGCCGGATAGTTCAGTATCAACAAACGGTGTTTACAATTATACTTATGCATCTGCAGCGCTTTGTACCGTCCGAGTAGAAGTGGTAGATGCATATAAAGCGCGGGATTACGCAACCGTGATTATAAAAACAGATTCAGGTGTTGTGTCAACACAGGTTAATACAGATACAGAAAAAAGTCCCAGGCAGATTGCTCCAGGCAGTGTAAATAGACATGGTTTAGAGGACGCAGTATTAGAAGTGATTTCATTGACAGGTAAGGTAATTTCAGTAAACAGGATCCCTGCCGGTGCTAGAACAATTGAATGGAATGGCGTGTGTTCAAATGGTGCTAAGGCATCATCAGGTCTTTACCTTTATCGATTAAAAGATAATGGGACAGTGACAGTGTTTAAAAATGTTTTTATTCGCTAACAAACAATTCTAGGAGAAGATGAAATGCTCTCAAAACTTTTATTATTGCTGATTGTCTCAGTTGCATTGTCGGCCGAGATCCATTTTTCTGTCAGTGAATCTTATGGCAGAAACAGAATTAATGAAGGTGTAAGCGGTGGTATGGCATTTAAAAAGGGCGAGGTTACAAGCCTAAGTCAGCTTGCGTTATTCAGAAATGGCAATGAGATACCAGCTCAGTTTTCTCCGCTTGTACGGCTTGAAGACGGCAGTTATCAGTGGGTTCTTGTTGATTTTGTAGAAACAATGAACAGCGGAGAGACTAAAACCTATACGCTCAAAACACAGAGTCCGACAGTTTCAGTTCCGCAGCCTGTTTCTGTCAGCCGTTCTGGAAGTGAAATTACGCTTGATAATGGTGTGATAACAATTGCTTTTGACACCGTTAATTTTAACGGCATCCAAAAGATGACCTATCAGGGCGGGGATATGATTAGTGGTTCGGGCGGTCTTGCTCTGGTCGATGTTGCCCATAGCGAAACGCCATGTGTCAACGGTACTGTAAAGAAAGCGGGATTTGTTTATGCCGGTCCTGCCCGTGCAACTTATAGGGTTGAAGGAGAGTTCTATAAGGATTCATGTGGTGGCCTTGGCTATTCCTATCTTATAACAATTACTGCAGGTTCTCCGCGTATTGTGCTCTCTGTGTCCGCCAGAAACTCAATAAACGAAAGCTGCGGCAGGCACGCTCTTCTCAGATATGCAGATGCTCGTTTTGCTTTGGCATTTGATCCTGCATCAACAATCAGTTACGACACCTTTGTGGTCGGTGGAATGTACAACGCTACAAAGTTCTGGAACAATAACAGTGATACGCTGAAAAGTTCTCGGGCGTATATCAGCAGTGCCGGTAAAGGTCTTTTTGTGACAGAAAAAATGTCAGGAGGTAACAGGCCCGCTTATCTGGGGCAGACTACGTTGACTGGAAGAGATCTTACTGTCCGTTTTGTCAGACCGAAAACTGATACATTGATGCCTATTGAAGATGAGGCACAGCAGACCAGCACAATAGTTCTTGAGTGTTTTGACGGCAATCTGACACAAAGCGGACTCCGTGACATGGTTTACAAAGCAAAGGGGCGTCTTATCGCCCGTCAGGATGCTGCAGAGGTTTCAGAGGCTGGCGCGTTATCTCTTGGAAAATTCGGAACTCTTGCAGATGAGGAAGCTGCTTATGCCAAATGGGGTTGGAACATTACGTCAAAGAGCGTACGTCAGGATGAACCATCTCCGACTATTGAGTCTACAATCGGCCTATTCGGTGATACACATGAATACGAAACTGATTTAACAGGTGCATGGCTTTTACAGTGGCTGCGTCTTGGTTCCAGAGGATTCTTTGATGTTGCAGAAGGTGCAGCTGGATATTACAGGGATCAGCATGTCTGGAGGACAACCGGTTTTGTGCATGACGGTTTTAATACATTGCCCGGTTCTGTCCATACTAAATCAAAGCGTAAGTTTTCCGCAGGTGCAACATCACTTTACGGCAATGCCAATTTTATGTACGACTTCAGTAAATTCGATGCATATCGCGGTGTTGCAGTTGGCGACCATCTATTTGTTCTCGGCTTGTCAGACTACTATTGTTTAACGGGTGATCCTGATGCCAAAGATGCAATGGTTGACATAGGTGAACAACTGAAGGCTAAATATTATTCTATAGATACTGTAAAAATAGCAACAGACGAATATGGAAACCGTTCCTGGGGACGCTCATTTACAGCGATGGTTAGAGTATATGAGATAACCCGTGATAGTTCATATTTCAGCTATCTGAAAACTCAGGCCAGAAAGATGGGACGATTTACCGCTGATCCTAATCTTGTAATAAAGTCGGGACTAAACACCTCCATAGGAGGATTTACAAGGCTCAAAGATATGACCGACTATCTAATGCCCGACAGCTTAAAGAACTATATGCGTGCAAATAGGCTTCAGGTCTTTTCTCAGACCGGTAAAGGGGCTATGATGTATGATAGTGTCAGTTCTACTGATTGGCCTATTTATAAAGGAATAAACAGGCTAATAACATATGTAACAAACGGTATGGATGCATATCTGCGATTGGGGCTTGATGAGGATGACGATTTACGTGATAGACTAATTGGAATTGCTAAACAGGTAACGCATGTCAATATGTCTTACTGCAATCAGGTCTGCTACGGTGCCGAAATGGGTGAGGTACTTGTCAATTATCCAAGAAAGGGAATGATATCGAGCGGTAATTATTTCCAGTGGAATTCCGCCCATAAAAATTGCGCCACTGAGCATGGAACCTCAGCAGGATCATTTTCACCGCATGCGGCCGCTGTTTATTCTTTGCGAAGCGTAAATATTCCAGCTCTTGCTTATCGGCATTCAGGACACGGCGATCTTTACGCAGCTGGTAAAATACTTTGGGACAGGGGAAGCAAAGACTGGGCAAATAACGGAGATTATTTTGTGACTCCCACAAACGAGGCATACTTGTTTGCCAGAACTGGAGGTAAACCGAATTCACTGGGGTTCAAATGGGGTTACAATGCTTACGTATATGATTTTGTTTCCAGTACAACACATATTTTCTATGAGGCAGTTCACCATACTGACACGGTGCCTCCTGAAGCAGTTACAGATCTTGGTGTTAATCGTGTTGGAAACAGTCTTGCGTTTCACTGGACAGCACCTGCCGGTGGTGCGAAAAAGTATCAGCTGAAAATAATGAAAGGTAAGACCATTGCTGAGTCGCCGGATTATGATTACAGTAATTTGTGGGATTCAGTTCGTGTTCCTTGGTGGTATGCTGCTAATGTAACTGGAGAACCAGTTCCATCTGCAGCCGGAACAGTACAGGGATTCACGACCGAAGCGCTTTTCCCCGATACAGCGGTCTATTATGCAGCCATATGCTCAAGAGATTCAAGCGGTAATCTGAGCAGGTTGTCCAATGTTGTAAAGATAGATAATACAATCTCTGCAGAAAAAAGAATCACAAACGGTTCACAGCTGTTTGCGCTTACTGCCCAGCCGAATCCATTTAACCCCTCTCTAAGTTTAGCCTTTTACGTTCCAGGTCTTGATGGGCAAAATGTGAGCATATCCATATATAATGCTCAGGGAAAGCTGGTTGATAAATTTAATGGCTCAACTGAGAAGGGTTGTTTTAAAATGGCGTGGGATGGTAAAGCTGCAGGTAAAAATAGTGTAGGCTCCGGCATGTTTCTGGTAAAAGGAAAGATTGGAAACAGAGAAATAATCAGGCGAATAACTATGTTAAAATAGTCATTTTTTCATGTAAAAGAGCCTTTGACATGTAAAAAGTGAAGCAATCTAAATGTTTCGTTCTTGTTTCGCATCAGAATTGCGGTTGTTGGTTTGGAATGCAAATTGCATTATCTTATTAAAGGTGGTTAAACCTTGCATAGGGTATATAAAACGGGAGGAAAAATGCGTGCATTTCTAGCTCTTTTAGCTTTGTCGGTCGGTATTTTTGCACAGGCTCTGACATGGGTTAAGCAGCCGCTGCTGACTAAAAACAGTGACACATCCTGGACTGTCAGTTTTGAACTGAACAGAGCTGCTGATGTTGAGGTAGCAATTATTGACCTTCGTGATTCGACAATTCTGCGCCACTTGGCAGCCGGTGTTCTGGGTTCCAATCCTCCACCTCCGTTGGCTCCAACAGTGCTAGCCCAGAATATCAACTGGAATGGAAAGGATGACAGAGGAGTCGTGACTACTATTCCAGCTGCCTCGTTAGGGGTACGTGTACGCGCGGGCATGTCCGTTGAGTGGAATAATATGGTTGGAAATGATCCATACTCCTTCACTACAGGCGGTGAACTTTGGTGGTATATCAAAGGTACCGTTGCTGATGCTGAAGGTAATTTATATGTATATGGTTCCTCCAACAGATCAATCGGTTTCACAGTTCGCTGCTACGATAGTCTGGGAAACTACAAAAAAACTGTTTTCCCTTTTCCATCGTCTTTGTCAAATGCACAGGTTACAGGCCACTCTGTAAATATTGATGGAGCTGGAAAGTATACAATCAAGACAGGAACAACAAGATCTGTTCTTAATTTGTCAGGGCTTGTAATCGGTGGTACTATTTTCAACCACTCCAATCACGCACATGGTCTTCCTCAGATGGTTCATATGCAAGACAATAGTGATCTTTGCTTTGTTGGTGATATCAACAAGCTTTGCATGTTGAAAAAAGATGGCAGCCGCGAAGGAACAGCAACACAGATGAACCTCATAACATCTCCAACTATGAATACAACAAACATGGGAGAGACCTTCTGGCTTTGTGAATCTCAGGACAAACAGAATTACTATGTAACAGGTTTATGGGAGCTTAAAGGATCAAATGCTGTTGATACCGGCTTCTGGCGGGATGGGCAGGTATTCAAAATTAATAAGACTACAGGTGCAGCAACATCTGTAATCAGACTTGATACAATACCTCTTACTTCGTCTCTGCGTATTGCAAGACTGGGTGCCGGCGGTACAGATAACTGGATTCGCTATTCCTCTTTTCACGGTGTAACAGTTGATGATTCCGGACACATATTCGTATGTGATAGAATGAATAAGAGAATTGGTGTATATGATACAACTGGCGCATATCTTGGCGGAATACCTTTACAGTATGCTGAACAGGTCAAGGTTCACTCCAAGACAGGGGCTATCTATGCAACAACACGCTATGCATCAACATTATCATCAAATAACAAGTGGATAAAGTTGTATAAATTCAATACATGGAGAAATGCTCCAGCTGCAGTTTGTTCAACTGTTGTAACAACAACGGTTGATTATTATGAGGCTCAGTCTTACCTCACAACAATTGAACAGGGAAATGGAGCACTTATCTGGGTTTCCCATCTACGTATGCCTGAGCAGGCTAAATTGTTCAGAGATGGAGGCAACACCTTTACTTATGTAAAGGGTCTTGCTGATGCCAGTAAAAACTATCTTGCCGGATTTGATCGCATTGCCGTTAACAAAAAATATGATATCGTTTATGTAAACGATGGCTGGAGCAAAATGGCACAGATCAGCAACTGGTCAAATCCTAAAATGTCACCATGCTCACTTGCAACTGGACAGCAGATTGACGGTATGGATATGGCGGTAAGTCATGACAATCAGCTTTATGTAATGAAAGGCGGCGACTGCGGTGGACAGGTTTACCGTTATGGTCTTAATGCAAATGGCAAATACTCCCCGGCTAAATGGACAAATTCAGACAGTAACGTTCTTGCAGGACTTCCAAGCAGAAGGGGCTCGCATCAGGGTTTTTATGGAATGGCTATAGCACCGGATAAAAAAGTTGCGGTTTATGTTGCACCATGGTCAACTACTATCAAGCTGTCATCTGTCAATCTGCTTGCAGATAGCGGACAAAACACCTCTCTTTATCAGACTTGCTATCCTTTCCCGAAAGATGCTGATACATTAATAAAGGCAACCTCCTCTCTGCTAATCGGCGGATTTCAGTTTGATTTGCAGGGAAACCTCTATGTAGGTGCTTCCATCCGTTCAAAGAACCACAGAAGACCGGCAGGTTATGGCACCGACAATGGTTATGCAAAAGGTGTTGGCTCAGTATTTAAATTTTCAGCAGGGTCACTCAAAGGTGGAATGATTCAGACACACGGAGGCTGTTGTGCAGTTGACACAATTGCTGAAACTTATTCTAGTGGTTACGAGAAACTATATCTTACCGGTGTCGGCCCATTCAGCGCATATGAATACTGCTCCTGCCGTACACCTCGTTTCGATGTTGATGGTTACGGAAGGCTTTTCCTTCCAAATGCAATTACTCAGAAAGTTGCAGTA
>JAEUSG010000378.1 GCA_016788315.1 Fibrobacterota bacterium
ATTAATGGAGAAATTTTCAGAAGAACTTCATTGCCTGATTTGCATACAGTAACACCGGATATTGTGAATCCTTCACCAGTATAATTTGACAGCAGGGAAGCTGTTGAAGAGTCAACATTATTACTGAATGCAATGTTGAGTGTCGCACTGTCAATAACGGCTGCTTTAACAGGTAACAGAGCAGAAGCATCTGAAAGAGTAGTTGCTGAAGCAGCAGCAGGGGATAGGCTCTTGTTGTTGTTAAAGTCTATTGGAAATACTTTATAAGAAAATGTCGTACCTGATAAAAGATTGTTATCTGTGTATGCGGTATCTTTGGTAATTGCTATCTCTTTGTTATCTCTTAATAGGAGATAATAGGCGGTACCACTGCCTACGTCTGTCACCCGATTCCAGCGCAAGGCTATTGTTGACATGTCAGCTGCGGTTGCTGAAATATTAGCAGGTGTATTTGGCGGAACTGTATCTGGAGTGGTCAAGTGCCAGTTACCTACCTTAGAAAACGCTCCGCTGCTTTTTATCCACCTTGCGAGATATGTTGAGGAGAACATCGAGCCGCCCATTACCTCGGCAAGAATCCATGGCGATTGTCCTGCATAATCCCATTCGCCGGGTGCATATTGCTGTCCAGTAGTGAATCGTTTCATTCTCCACTCAATGGTGTCCGCTCTTATCTTTGCCCACACATCAGGGTGAATTGCAGATCTTTTTGCTACATCAGGAAAAAGTGAAGCAAAGGCAGAAACCTGAAGATGAAGGTCGATTCGGGCATTGCTCCAATCTGTGCCGGATGGATAGTAAACATTCGCTTTACCTTCCTGGTATATTGTACCGCCAGGTGCCCTGAATGGCGGTACGGGGAATTTATAGTTTGCAAAACAGTTATAAACCTCATCAAAATTATAAATTGCTGCCTGCGAAATTGTCTGACCTGCAAGAGACTGATACATAGATGAGTAAACATTCAGCATGATTGTACACATGTAGTCAGGGTGTGTCAATCCATGATTGTATACATATCCGTTTTCATTCATGTTCCAGCCGCGTATCCAGTCACGCGGCAACTTACCGTCAACAAGAACATTCCGTCTTAGATCTGACTCGCGTGCAAATGCGGAGAGCATCCACTGACTTGCGCGTGTTTTCCATGTTGACGCATTCGGATGGTTTGGCATCATGGCAATAGAAAGTGTCATTGCCATTGCCATCCACGCATTCTCTTCTGCTTTAGTATCATCGGTACAGTCGTTACAATAAGGAGGGTCGTAATATAGTTTGTTGGCCTCCTTCTCTAACATGCGGGCAATCTGTGTCTGTGTCAGTGTGTCAAGTTTATCCCATACAAGCCATGCGCCAAGGCCACATTGCGCTGCCCAAAGAGCGCATTGCCAGCAGTTCCATCCGCCAAGAAATGTTCCGCCGTTACCCCAGTAAACGGTGGTAAGAGATTTAATAAGTTTAACTTCAGTTGAAACTATTTCGTTAAGGCCTTTCCCGACAATTAAAGAATCGTACGAACCGGTTGCGAGCGCTGTACCAATAAGTTCCGAACCTGTTGCCGGTTCACGGATTTTACTGTGGTTTGAATCGGTGTATGCTGAGAGTCGGAACAGACCTGCTGAATCGGGAAGAGTCTCCAGGTAATGGCTGATGAAGTATTTGATGGAATTATTCATCAGCTTTTTTGTTGTCAGAGATAGCGAATCTGACGGGGGTGTGCTTTTAATGCCCGCCCAATTTATTGGAACCACATCAATTCTTGTCGCAGAAAACGAAAAGGAAACCAGAAGGGTAATTATTAAAAATTTCATACAATCTCCTTTTCGCTTACTTTACCATCTGAACTTTAGTTGTCAATATTCTGTTACCCGCATTCAGTCTTATAGTATAAAACTCGTTTGACAGCCCATTTGTATTCCATGGTATCACAGCCATGCCTGCGGTTCGAGAAGCATTGAGCACTGATGTGAAATCTCTAATCAATCTACCTCTGATATCGTAAACAGCAAGAGATTTAACAGTCAGATTGTTAAGTCCATTGATGTGAATATGTGTTGTCGATGCAGTAGGGTTTGGAGAGGTTGTAATTGACAGTTTAATGTTTGAGCCTGCAATTTCAGCGCTGCTTGAATTAGCAAATGGTGTATATACAAGCGTATTTGAGTCAAGTTTCAAGACGTTTACATGGCCAGGTACAAGATTTCCGTCGTTTTGTCCGCATAGATGCCAAATCAGATTTCTCTTTTTGTCGTAGATGAGTCCTGATGCGTAATTAAAGGCAACTGTTCCTGCAACGTTTGCAGTATTCCAAAGGTTGGTCTTTGGATCAAAAACCGGACTGCCGGATGTTGATCCGTTGGTGACTTTACCTATGAAAAGGAATTTGTCTTCGTTCGGCAGATAAACAACCTCACGAAGGTAGGGACCAATCATAGAGACGCTGCCGGCATTTGTCGGTGTGATCATTGTCATAACATTTGTTGCTAGGTCAAGTGAATAGACAGTGCCTGGAAATGGTTTGTTGTAGCCTTCACATGAAAAAACGAGAATTTTATTACGCTTGGAATCATAAGTTATGCCGCTGAAGTCAACAGAAGTTCCTGGAACACGGCTGCCTGTTATGGCTAACTTTGTCCATTTCATTGTAGTGTCGTTAAGCTTCCAGAATTCACTTCCGTGCCAGTAAATCATGCCCATTGTTGTTGTGTAAACAGGATTGACGCTGTATACATTGTTCGGCGCAACTCCCATGTCAACACGGCCATCCCATTCTCCGCGTATCGGATTGTAAATGTACATGAAATTGTCTCGTGGTGCACCACAGCAGTTGTTCTGTCTGCCGATCAGCAACATTTTTTTGAGTACAGGATGATATTCATATCCATTCCATGAGTGACCCGACATCCAAGGTCTGAGGTTAAAGGTCCAGCCGTTGCAGCCTTCGCTGATTCCATACCAGCCCAAAGGCATTTCGGGTGGATTGTTTTGTTCATATCTGTTTGTTGAAAGATGATAATGTATAACATCAGTTCCGGAATATGTGCTGTGTCCGCCTGCATAAATGTAAACCATATCCCGGTCAGGATCGTATGCCATTGTACCCCAGTCGCGTCCACCAGCCATGCGATATGGTGGATTCATGTTATACCATGTATTTGACGGAATGGTTGCAAGAAGAGCTTCGTTTGTTGCCGCATTCGGTTTTGCACCTTGCATAAGGTATTCGGGTGTGTTGGGTGAGTTTCTGTATTCACGCATATCGGAAGAAACAGGTGATGCGCCTGTTAATGATGTCCATGCATTTGTTGTCGGATTGTAGGACCATTCAGCCGGTCCCACATGTTTATATCCATTAGCAACGTTGAATCCGCCCTTCATTAATATTGTGCCGTTTGCTGCGGGAAGAAAGTGGTGGTCGGCGCGAGGTGAAGGCGATAAAGCAGGATGGCGCTGCATCCATTTTGGAATAGCTGGATCGAAAACCCACAGATCATTTGTTACGTAGTCAAAATGGTCCCCGCCGAATACTACAAAAAGTTTGGAAACAGAATCATAGGCAATCATTGACAGCGCACGAGGTGATGGCTCCGCATCAAGCATTTCAGAGGCTTTTTCTATCTCAATCTGAGTGCTGCGAAGTGTTGTAAGTTCTGCAGCTGTAACATCTGAACCGAGTGATGATATTTGCGATGCTGCCGTATTTAACTTTGCAGCAGCCAGTTTTGCCTGTCCATCCTCATAAGATTGAAGTCCGGTTTTTGAATTAAGCGAGGAGGCTAATGCTGTTAGAGCTGTTGCAACGGAGGCTAGTTCCGGATTTACAGAATCTGCAAGAAGCGATGCTTCGGTGGCAGAAGGATATCCCTGAAAGAAGATGTAGCGTGCACGGGCAAGAGCATCTTTTAATCTCTCTCGCAAAAGCCATGTTTCATTGAAGTGTGGTTGCAAAGGATTAACTGCGCGTAGAGATGAGTCTATTCTTGTCCAGATTGCTCCTTGAAGTACACGTGTGTGAAGTCTGGCATCACTTCCCATAAGAAGGTTGCCACCAAAGGCCAGGCTTGGGCCGTTGGTTACGGTACACTTCCAGCCCCAGTGGCTGCTGTCTTTATGTGTTCCCATGTCAGGTTTATAGATTGAACCTGCAGCTTGCGGAACAGCTGTGTTGTGGTCGAAATCGTACGGATAAACTGTTGTTCCGGGGAAAGGGGTTGCCACTGATTGGCAGTAGATGACTGAAGAAACAGAAAACAGTATTGCTAATAGTTTTTTCATCGTTTTCTCCTTACCATTAATATATGGAATAATTGCTATCATTGCATTTATATAATGTAATCTTGTAGAGTGTATTTCGCAATATATTTCGTTATTTAAGCGCAACATTTCTAAAAAGAATTTTTAGTGTAATTGGTTTAAAAATAGCATTTATACATGTAAAAACCGATGTACATGTAAAAATATTGTCTTGCAAAATACATAATGTTTCGAAATTTTAATGAATTTGAGGTGTTGTTAAATGGTCTGAAATTTGCATTAAATTTGTTTCCACTCTTTAAGTTGTAAAAAGTCGCACTTTTTTTTGGGCGACCTTTTTTTTGGAAGAATCATGGAGTATCTTTAAAATATGAAAACCTTTCTGATTTCAATAATAGTACTTACAGGTATTTCTTTCGGTGCTGTTGATTCAGCAAATGCAATATGGAGCAGGATCAAAGGATATTTTTCAGTTCCGCAATTATACCAGAATGATTTTGGTAAATATAGATCCCCCTTGCTCTTTAACGACAGTACAGTAGTTAGTAATGCCTCGGAATGGCAAAAAAGGAAAAATGAGATTCACTCTTTCTGGTTGCCCCTGCTTGGTACACAACCGACCTATATAGACAGTCCTTCTTATAACTTAACATTGAAAACTGTTAAGAGTGGATTTACTCAATATGAAATGACAATCGCACTGGTTCCAGGGTGGTCACCAATAAGATGTGTTTTATTGGTGCCTGATGGTACCGGTCCTTTCCCCGCAGTTGTGACAACATATTATGAAGTTGAAACGCTGATCGGCAGCAATAATGCAACAAACCCAAAACGAGACTTTGCATTGCAGTTTGTAAAGAGAGGGCTTGCGTCGCTGGCTGTTGGACGGCAGTATGACCAGTGTTATTATCCGAACTCCGCTGCAGCACAGCTTCAGCCTTCATATCTGCATGCATATATTGCACAGAATGCTCTGAATTTCCTGCGGAAGCGAAGTGATATTGATTCTGCGAGAATAGGTATCATGGGCCATTCATACGGCGGTAAATGGGCAATGATGGGGGCCTGTCTGGCTAAAGGTTTTAAGGCTGCTGTATGGTCAGACCCCGGCATTGTTTTTGACGAACGGACAAGCGGAGATGCGAACTGGTGGGAGTCATGGTATTTAGGATGGGCCCCAGGAATGCCGATGCCGATGTGGTCTGTGCCTCCTCCGAGATACGGAGCTTACAAAACTCTTGTTGATAGTATGCGTGATCTTACGGATTTACATGCCCTAATGGCTCCAACGCCGCTTCTGCTTTCCGGCGGCAAAATAGATAAACTTGATAAATGGAAAGCTCTTAATCATCTGAAATCTGTGAATGATATTCTTGGATTCAGAAACAGAATTGCAATGACTACCCGCCCGGAACATGCACCGGTCGATTCATGTAATGCCGTTATGGCAGATTTTCTGCTCTTTTTCCTGAAGTATGATGGGAAGGCTGATTCGACATCCGTTGATGCTGAAAAAAAAACTCCAGAAAGAACAGCGATGCACAAAGAAAATAGATATCAGGTTATTGATATCAGAGGTAAAATATGTGCAGAGTTCAGAGGAGAGGTTAAAACAGGATTGAGAAATTCTTCCCTATCGCATGGTGTCTATTTTATTAGAAAGTGCGGTGACAACAGAAATTCTCCACGAAAATACCTTGTTTTATAATCAGTCTATTAATCTTTTTCTCATTCTGACTACTGCAATTGTTCCGAAAATTATCATAAACAGAATGCAGTAAACCAGATCCCATGCAAGAACAGATTCCCACTTCATAACACAAATGGCTCTGGTCAGACGGACAGTGTGAGTGAGTGGCATCGCTTCTGCTACAGGCAGCAGAAATTTTGGCAGCTGTTCTATAGGGAAAACAACACCGCAGAAGAAAAACATCGGAGAGAGAAGACCGGTAAAGAAAAAATTAAAATGGTTAATGGTTTTTACAAATGAAGTGATAGTCATAGAAAGCGCACCGAACATGAAACCGGTAAGAAAACCGGCTGAGCAGGCGAGTAAACAGGTTGGGAATGGTACAAGTTTGAAGCAGCTTACCACAATCAGCACAGCCATTGAAAAGAAGAGCCCTTTGGTTCCAACCCATAG
This sequence comes from Fibrobacterota bacterium, assembly GCA_016788315.1. Classification (GTDB taxonomy): domain Bacteria; phylum Fibrobacterota; class OXYB2-FULL-49-7; order OXYB2-FULL-49-7; family JAEUSG01; genus JAEUSG01. Next base: position 6,398 of record JAEUSG010000378.1, read on the forward strand.
AAGTTCGCCGAGAACAAGATCTTTTGCGTTGATAGATGCAGCCAGCATACCGTCATATATGTGGTCAAATTCCATTCTTATAAATGTGCCGAAGGTGCACTCAAAAGAGGCAGACCACATGGCTGCAGTCATTGGCAGTCCGGTTGCCAGAAAGACAATATATGGCATTCCGCCCATGGTGCTGATGTATGAGCCGAGGCCCAGGCCGATACCGGCGAGGAAAATCAGCGGCTCAAGGAATGGTGGAAAGGCATTGCTTATGATGTTTCTCCAATAAACACGCAGGTGTCGATACCACACACTGTAAAGCCTTTTAGCAAGGCTTGGATAATTAGCTTTACTGATGTTCATTAAGTGCTCTTCCGGTAGTTCTTAGGAAAAGGTCCTCTAAGTTTGCCTGACGAAGAAAACACTCACCGGCCTGCAGTACCGCCGCCAGTGTCTGAAGCTCCTGTGCAGTCTGTGCGTAGCATAGTGCGTTTTCTTCCTGGAGATCCACCCGTATCGATTTTCCTGTGATGAATTCTTTGATCTTTTCATACGCTGAACGGCTGTGAATCTCAAGAACATAAGGTTCAATCATGGAATTGACAAGATTTTGGGGATTGCCCTCTATGACCTTTTTTCCTTTGTCGAGAATCGCAAGCTGATCGCAGATTTGAAATGCCTCTTCCATATAATGCGTTGTTATGAGAATTGTCATTCCCTGCTTTTTCAGAAAACGCAACTTATCCCAAATGGCATGGCGGACCTGCGGGTCAAGACCGGTTGTTGGTTCGTCAAGAAATAACAGCTTTGGATTGTTCAGAAGGGCGCGTGCAATAACAAGACGTCGTTTCATTCCGCCGGATAACTCTTTAATTCGTACACGACGCTTTTCGTTAAGTTCTAATAAGTCTAATAGTTCATTGATTCTGGGAATAGCTTTGGATGCAGCCATTCCGTAGAATTTGGAGAATACAAGTAAATTCTGTTCTACATTAAGTTCTTCGTCGAGGTTATTGTCCTGCGGGACAACACCGCTGAGATACTTTATTGAAAGCTCATCAGTTGATGGGTCAAATCCTAAAACATTAATGGCGCTATCTTTGTTTTTATCGCGGGAAGCTTTCCCGTACAATATTTTCATTATAGTTGATTTGCCAGCACCGTTCGGGCCAAGAAGACCAAAGCAGCTGCCGGCAGTTACGGAAAAACTCAATCCGTCAACAGCTTTCAGCGAGTCGTAACTCTTAAAAATATTAGAAACATCAATAGCGTTTAGCGACATGCGTGCTAAAGGATAATTATTGCCATTTTCAGAGTCAATGTTTAATCATGTCATCAGCTTATATTTTTCGGGGCTTACGATATGTTTAAGCGGCTCTTTATTCACAAAACGTGTGATGTTAAGGTGCGAAATTTCCTGAAGAGCAATTCTTTCCATTTTACCTATGAAGGACATAGCATGCCCAGTAAGTATTGTGTTCGGTGTTGCAGCATATGGAGAAGAGTTGAAGTCTGCCTCAAATGCGCTCACATCAATTCCTGCGCGGAGATTTCCTTCGTGAAGAATTTTACCTAGCTCCTCCTCGACAACAATAGGACCTCTTGCGGTATTTATAATGATGCCATCCTGCGGGAGCATGCTCAATAGTTTGTAGTTTACCGTTCCTCTGGTGTAGTCGTTTAAGCCGGCATGAATTGTGATAATGTCATTTGAAGAGAAAAGCTCTTCTAGAGTTTTGCAGCATGTAAGTCCTTCAGGGCAAACTTTAACAGTAGGGTCGTAGTATGAAATAATTGGATTGAATGGTTTAAGATATTCAGCAACCAATCTTCCAATGGTTGATAGTCCATAAATGCCGACTCTGGTTTTATGCAGTGTACACAAACCGATTTTCCTGTTGTCTGCATTTCCATCTTTCCTTATAAGTGCATCAAGATCCGGTATCATTTTAAGAACGGAAAAGAGAAGAGCAACTGCACCTTCGGCCGTTGCAAATGAGAAGTCGTCACCCCAGTTTGTGACCTTTACAGAACTGTCTGGTGTAAAATATGAAGGAGGCATGATTCTTTTTAATTCACCGGTGATATGGCAAATGTATTTGAGTTTCCAGCCATTTTCATGAGCGGGCAGCATTGGAGAGGCCCATCCGGTAATTGCTATTTCAGATTCAGAAAGAATCTTTTTAAGTTCGTCAACCGAGAGATCTTTTGAATTTTTGTACCAGACGACTTCACCGAATGCGCGGAGTTTCTCTGCAAACTGTTCGTCAATAAGTTTGATGTTTCCTGTCAGGATGCTGATTTTCATTGTGTTCCTCGTGTTATATTATTGAATAAAGATAACTTTTGCAGTTTTATAAACGTTCCCTGTTTTTAGACGGATCATGTAAATTCCTGCAGAGACTTTTATGTTGCTGGAGTTTGTTCCATCCCATTTTATTTTTTGGCTGGTTGATACCCCGGGTAAATTGGCAAATGTTCTTATAATTTTTCCATCTAAAGAAAGAATGTCAATTCTACTATTTAACGACCCGGCATTATCAAATGTTATTGACACTTCGGGGTTAAATGGGTTTGGCCCTGCCAGCAATGTAAGATTACTTTTTCTGTCTGGTTTCTTTTCTGTTGCCACCTGGCCAATATTATCATCTGCAATATCACCAATAGATATTCCCTGGTTTGAGAGTATTATAAGATATGAAATCTTCGCGTAAACCTGACCACGAACTTTAAAAACAAGGCCAGTTCCGCCTGTAGCCGTTACTGTATCATCGCATATTGTATATCCTGAACCCTGATATCCTGAACCTTTATGATAAGCAACGGTATCGTTTCCATTCAGCACCCATTCAGCTTCGTTTGGGTATGTTGCATCGCCCAATCCAATACGTGTAAGATATTTACCATCCGGGACATCAACTTTAAATGTTGCAGTTGTGCATGCAGCAGTTGAAATCATTATAAATGTTCCCAGAAGATCGCCTCCGGATCTGTTGCAGCGGCTCTCCGGGGTTGATGTGCAGCCGGTCCAACCATAACCTGCTGCTAAAGAATATGCTCTGCCGCTGTCAGAAATCCAACCGGTTCTTACAGCTGTTTCGGAACAGCGGAAGTCGAATCTCTTCAGGAATGAAATACTGGTCTTAACTATCTGAATGTAACATGTGTCGTTCAGGAACTTAGCGCCTCTTTTTGCAATTATTCTTACAGCGCCTGTTGTGTCCAGTGCCTGAACTCTTCCGCTTTTTGTCACTGTTGCTATATTGGTGTCAAGACTAAGGAAGGATACGCCAAAGCTTCCTGAATCAACTTTTCCGTTTGCAAAGTAGATAATTGTACGAAGCTGCAAAGAACCGCTGCTTATTAGTGAGTTCCGTGGCGTGATTATCTTAGCTGAAACTATGGAGTCAGATCTCCATTTAAGATCAGCAAAATCCATAAATCTTTCCCAGTCATAGAGCAGAAGGTCGTGTATTCCTGTGCGCAAATGGTAACCGATATTACTTGATTCGTCGGCTAAAGGCGTATTCGCAGGCGGCATTGCTGTGTCTGGAAGAGCAGCGATGTTGTAAAGCGAAAAAACAGGTTTTGCATAAACACAGGAAAGAAATTCTCCTTCCGGATCACAGTAGGCATCCTGTGTTGCACTTGCTACATATACCAGACGTGGAGCAAGCATTGCAATCATCATATGCTGGTCAACAGGTAACGTATTCGGTGAAACACTATTGTATGATTTGAAGTTTTCACAGAACCAGTGAAGGTTGTTATTGTTGATGTAGGCAATGTTCTCCTTTGGATTCGGATATCTGAAAAGCTGTGCTCCGCCGCATCCGGACTCATTGACAACAGTAAGCGCAAATCTTTCATCCCTTACTCCGCACCATAATGAAGTCTTACCTCCACGGGAGTGACCTACAACTGCAACTTTGGATGCGTCGATACATTTATCGGTTTCCAGATAATCCATAATGCGGCTTGCACCCCATGCCCAAGATGAAATTGTAGCCCAGGCGTAGGGTGGTCTTGGAGTGGCAGGTGTATCAAGGATTACATGAACTCCATTTGAAAATCCATTGTTTACATCCTGATCAACTTCATATGCTGGAAGAACAACTGCGGCATAGCCCCGTTCAACAATGCGCTCAGCGGGCCAGAATTCAGTTTTTGTGGCTCGTGTATAGTCAATATAGCTTGAAGCTCTGTGGCTTATAAGCAGAAATGCAGGAACCGGTTCAGTTGTAACAGGAGTGAAGAACCAGAATGGTATCGTGTCCCGTCCGCCTATTCCGGAAAAGATTATACGAATTCTTTTTCTGATAGCTGTGCCTCCCATTGCAGTTACACTATCAATGAGTTCAAATTTCATGTCGGCAGGTCTTTCAACAGAAGGTTTGCCGAACATTTGATTGTAATACCACCCAATGATTTCTGGTTTTCGAACATTTTGCCACATTTCTGAAGATGTTACTGTTTTGTTGTCATTCGTGATCAATAGTTGAGGCAAATTTGATATGCTTAGTGAATGCACTATGTCTGCTATTAGCAAAAGCATCAGGATAACAAACTTCATATAGTCCTTTATTTTATAAGCGAAACTTTTTGAATATATGTTGAACTGTTTATTTTTAGATGTATTAAGTAAAGCCCGCTTGCAACCGGAGTTCCGTAATCTGACTTCCCATTCCATATTATAGAGTGTTTTCCTTTGGATAGATATCCATCTGACAAATGTTTTATAGAGTGACCGGAAAGATTGAATATTTCGATGGATATCTGAGAAGTTTGTGATAGTGACAGATTAATTCGACAGCTTGGATTGAATGGATTTCCCGCTACTGAACAATCATTGTTGTTCTGACTTTGACTATAATATTCGCTAACAGTAAAAGGGATGCTGTCTTTAAGAATCACAATTTCCAATACAGGCTTGTTTGTCGCAAACTCTTTGCTGTTAAATGAAAGCCATCCAACCTGTTCTCTGTAATCCTGGAGACAATATGTAGCGATGCTGTCACCGGATATCTGTGATTCCGTGAATTGAGTAACATCCCATTCATGATATACAAGAGCAGAGGTGTTCAGGTTGACTGTGTCAAGTGGTGTTCCAACAGCAGGTTGATTAGCCCATGTCAGTGTTGTTTCAGACCAGTTGTCGTTGTCAACAGCACATGCACGGATAGGAATAGGTGATGTTGGAAGAGTCTGCGGAAAAAGTTTAAGTTTTGCAGAAAGTATCTGGCATCCTTTTAGCGCCGAAAGATCAAACTTAAGGTAAGATATGCGGGCATTGCCGCCTTCTCCTTTAACCACGAGGGCGGTTGATGTTACATAGTTAGTAGCAGGGTTGCCACTATGTCCGAAACCATCAGAAATTGGTGAGAAATTCTGCAATGAAATTACAGTTAGTGTGCATATGCCTGCTATGCCGTCCACGCTTGAACTGCATGAAATTATTGCTGTTCCAAGTTGAGTTTTGGCGACCCCTCTTCCGGTTGAGTCGATCGAAGCAATATCTGTTGAGGATACAGACCAGATAGCTCCTGATTTTATAGTGTCCTGAAGATCTATCGCGCTATCAGCATATTGATAGAATGCAGCAAACTGAAAAGGTTGTAAACGTTCAATTAGTTGTTTTTCTGGAAGAAGCTTTATTCCTGCGCGCGGTAAACGGTTGAGCTTTACACTGTGAAGTATAGTATCAGCAGAACTCACGTGAACGGTATCTTTGAATGTCCGATAAAGTGGTTTGCTGTATTCGAGAATCGTCAGTCCTGAATCTACCGAAATAAATGCTTTCCCGGCAGTGTCAGTATTTCCATTAACAGAAACAACTCCAATTTGTTTAATCTGTACATCTTGAAGAGATTTGCCAGAGGTGCTATCTGTTAGAGCGAGTTTAATAAAGCTTTTAGTTTTTTGAATAGATACAAGTGTGTTGCTTAGTAAAGTAACGCCTTTTCCAGCTTCACTTCCTGATGGCAAAGTAAAAACAATGTTTTCATGAGTTCCACCATTAAATGATAATGTAACATTTACTGTGGTTGCAGTATTTAAGGGGTTGGACACAGAAAGTTTATATTTAGATCCTGACTCATCTAAAAGCACAATACATGGTTTGTCA
>JAEUSG010000406.1 GCA_016788315.1 Fibrobacterota bacterium
ACAGCTACCAAAAAAAGCATTCGACTCTTCAAGAAATCTACCATCTCGAAAACTCACTTCAAAGACATCACCAAGGATCTAAATCCCGAAGAACCCTCCTGGGCCACAAGAACTATCGAAGAAATCATAAACCTGAACGAACCAGTCAACCTCACGCCAGAAATCGAATTCGAAAAAACTCCCCTCAAAGCGTGCATCAACGACGAGAACTACATGGATTTCATCAAGAACCAACTACGAAGACACACCATCAACAACTCTCTTCATGAAAGTCCGAAAGAACCAGACAGCATCAAAAGATTCCGCAACGGGCAATCCATCAAATGGAATCAACTCTACCTTCAAGCTTGGAAACTCTACCCAACAATCTCCAAAGGCTTCACAGTCTTACTGAAAATCAGAATCACAGACTTCAGAGGAACCTACCGACTCACCAGAGAAGGAAAAGGCCTTCCAAGTTGGAGCCACACATGCCCCTTCTGCAACATGCCAAATCACCCAGAATACCCAGAACACATCATCATGATATGCAGCAAGTGGAATGATACCCGAAAAGATATCTTCGGAGTTGAACAATTCACAGACATTGAAAAGATCGCACCAACTATTATCACCATAGGCCAACCTATCGAGATCTCTACCCCCCGCCTCGCCCCTTTAATGAGTCAACAAATAGTCGCAAAATTCAATACGCTCCTTGCAGAAAAAACAAAAAAATACCAAAAAATCGCCAACCAACCTGAAGAGAGCCCAGTACTCTTCGACTGGATCATTAAAACGGCCACTTTTCTCGACAGGATCCACTTCAAGAGAAGGAAAATAATTGAAAAATTGACAAAACCACCTGAAACGGAAGCTAGACCTCAACAAGGTCTACGACAAACCAGGATAACAGATTACATGTCCTGAACCTGTAAATATCTGCACCAATGCAAAGCAGGCAACTGTATGCAATAAAGAGCCCGCAAGGGACAATCACAATCACAATCAAATTTCAACGCGCGTGGCTGTTTTAAGAGCTTGGTAGCGGAGGAAATACGTAGTTATTCCA
>JAEUSG010000426.1 GCA_016788315.1 Fibrobacterota bacterium
TCCATCCAGCCGAGTGTTCTTCCGCTTTTGTCTGCTGTGTCAATAGTATGAAGTGTAGATCCATTGATCTTTGTCTCGAATCCGAACGGCCATGGCTGGTAGACATACGCTGAATCCTGCAAAGCAGATGTTCTAAGAGAATCGTCATAAAATGTAACGGTTTTTGAAGCTGTCAGATTCGGTTTTACTCGAAGAAGCATGCTTTTGAAGGCAAGAACGCCACGCGGTTTGAAATAGGAATTTTTCATGGTGTACTGTACGCGTACTTCGCTTTGTCCGGCATTTACGTAAATACGTACGAGATAACCGTAAAACCGGTGGTCGGAGATACCATCAGAGTGATTTCCTGATATTCTGATTATAGCCTGAAGCGGTCCGGATTCCTCAATTTTGACTTCGTGAGAAGGGGAGTTGTTTCCCGTATAGACTGTATCGTACATGTCACGTATAAAGGCACCATTGTTCCTGCTTGGAGAGACAATTTCATCATCTACAGCTCCATCATTGTCTGCATCGATGGTTACCCTGTCAAAGAGGTTGAACCCGCCCTGTTTTTTGATCTGCAGTATCATCTTACCTGTTGAAACAATTACATGAGTGCTGTTATCGGTAACTGCAACTGTGCCGGGAGCGTAGTTTACTGATGGATAACGGCCATCACGCTGCATTGTAAGTTTATAATTGGCAGTGGAGTGCGCGTTAACATCTGCAGGGAAGGTCATTAGAAGCCAGCGGAGCGAACCATCTGGCCAACGGAGCAGGGGCCTTGATTGGAAAGGAACCGCACTTCCTGCAGGGCTGCTCAGGCTTATTTGTCCCGCATTAGTTATGAGTCCTTTGGGCAGCGGGATTCCGCCACTTACATAGGATTGTTCACGCTTTACCCCCCAGTATTCCCTGAGGGAGAGGTTCTGCTGAAGAATGCCGTTTGCCTCTATGTAAACATTGAATACGGTGACAGCAAGCAAAATTAGTCGAATCATTGGCCACACCCCTTCTTTCGTTTAATGGCTTATTTTACCAGCATCAGTTTTTTGTTAATAAGATTTTTCCCAATCTGTATTTTGGCATAGTAAAGTCCGGCTGCTGAACTGTTGTTGTGTGCATCTCTGCCATCCCACACGAAACGTGTAACACCGGCTCGCAGCTTTGATGAGGTTATATGCTTTACAATGCGTCCCTGTGTGTTAAAGACAGTAAGGGTTACGTTTGATGGCGCTACGAGGTGAATCTCAATGTTGACACTGGGGTTGAATGGCATTGGATAAGCAAAAACATCAGTTGATGCCGGTATTGGTGTATCTTCAATGCTGACAGGATCGTCTGATGTCGCCCATGTGCGATAACGAAGCTTTACCTTTGTAATTCGTCTGCTGCCCATATCTGTAATGTAAAGTGAGTTTTTCATCTTCTCAACATACATTGGATATGTAAGTGGAATATCAGGGCTTGGTACGGCGCTGAATTTTCCCTGTTGATCCCTGTTGCCATATTCACCAAAACGTAAAAGTTCATTTTTATTGTTGTCCATGACTACAACATTAAATCTGTAGGCATCAGGATAAATTATTCTTCCGTGACCATCTACACTAAAGCGTGGAGTAAAGCAGAAACAACCCTGATCACCGCGTCCCCTCCAAGGGGACGGGCAGTGTGAAATACCAAGGTGCTGCCAGATCGCTCCTTCAACCTTATAATGAGATTTATAAATGCCATTGACTTGATCGGTCGGTATTGCAGAATCGTCAAGAGTACCGAATGGGACTGCGGAAATATTGGAGGCGTGTTCATGAATGCCTTTTGCGGTCTGTGGGAATTTAATGATGCAACCGACGCCAAACAAATAGTAGTTCAGAAAGGCGTAAGGATAGTTGAAGGAATTGGAGGCGAGAGGATCGGGAAGGAATTCACCTCTCATGCCTTCCGGGTAGGCAACACCTTTCGGCCTGACATTACATGCGAAATAGAGATTGCCCTGACGGTCAGCAGCAAAACCGGCTGCAGAATGAGGCATTTCAATTGGCAGCGTCTTAACTTTTGTGCAGCTCTTCAGATCCCAGACGGAATATTTTATAGTATCACTCCGCGTCCAGCCGGTATTAGGAATTACAAGATTACCATTTGATAAAATAGCAAGCCCTTTTGCCCCTACAGAGGGTCCGTAAAATTCAGTTGGTCCGAAATTAAGAAAATTGGCACCGTTTGCAAACGGAATGCGAACACCTTCCTTGCTGTATCTGTATGCTAAAGAGTCTTTATATCCTCCACCAGAGTAAGCGTATACTGTTGTGTCCGGGGCAAAGATAAGTTCGTTGCCTCTGATTTTTGTTTGAGTGATGGCACCGGTGTTCAGATCAAGTTTAGCCCAGACATCACAGCCTGCATATAAGAAGGACTCGTCCGGAGAAATTGCCATATAACCAGGCCCATATAGCTTAGAGCCGGCCCAGTAATCAGGTTGTCTTTTTGCAATTTTTACCGGGTTTGGAACAAGAGTGTCTCCAAGATCAAAAAATCCGTGAATAGTTGATTCCAGATAATCAAGAGAGCCAATCCATACAATTGCTGTGTCGGCAAAGTAGTCCAGTGTAAATACCGGTATTGTTGAAGTTGTGGATATTCTGGTGAATCTCTTTTCTGTGATGAAAACGGGAGCAGGTAGCGTTGAGAATTTTGTAATTACAACTGGATTCAGAGTATCCATACTGTAGGATAAGACAAAGAATTCACCGGTTTTGCGATTGATTTGGATATGACGAGGTCTCCATACTGAAACACTTTTTATCAACGTGCCGTTAGAGTTAAAAATTGATACTCTTGAATTTCCGTGATCGGCAACGTATAAGTTACCGTTATTGTCAACGGCCACTCCTTGAGGATCGTTCAGTTCTCCTGTTCCGGAGCCGGGCACATCAGGTGTTCCAAGAAAAATCTCTGCTTTGCCCATAGTGTCAAGTTTGCTGCGGTAAACAACATGTCTTGATACCTGAGGCTCTCCGTATTTGTATTTACCCGGGCCCGCTCCATATACATACTTGTTGTCTGGCGTTACAGCAAGATTCAGGCTGCCTGCCCATGGTTCGGTTTCAAACACGGGACCAAAGACTGTGTCTCGCGGACATGAGCCATCTGTACCGATTATCATTGCGCGCCGCTGATTTGTCTGAACACCGTACCAGGAGCCGGTTGCAAGGCTGTTTGAAAAAACGATCCATCCATTTGAGGTAACTGCCATTGTGTGAGCATGCGGATTGAAGAATTCCGGCAGAAAGCTTCCGTCCATTCCCTGAAATACTACTGGGCTCTTTTTCCCGTCTGGCTGTGTCAATCTTCCAAAACCTTTTAGGCGTTCCTCAGGAATGTTTCCTGGGTATGGGGCGATTGTTCGAAGGTAATTTCCCTCTCTTGAAAAAACAACCATTTTTGTGCCTGTACCGCGAAACCATTCAGCAGCCAAAACGTAT
>JAEUSG010000203.1 GCA_016788315.1 Fibrobacterota bacterium
CCTATAATAGCGGGATGAATGTAAACGATAGCGCATCGTTCTCTTCTGTCGCAACCAGGTATGCCGGTTCATGGACTAAAGCAGCCAATAATCGAAGCACGATGACTTTTGTCGACTGTATTCATCCCTTTGAGTTTCTTGTAAATGATTCGGCTAAAATCTCATTCACCCGATGCACTGATGTTCTTACATGGTTGTTTATGCCAAAAGGCGCTACGGGAACCTTGCGACTGCCCGGCGATACAGGTTGGAAATATGTTGACACATTCTATCTCGGCCCCAATTCAGATTCTATCAAGGGAATTACGTATGAAGTTACAATGGATTCAACTACGAATATCTGGGGCTGTATACCACAGGCAGGCTGCAGTGTAAGCGTTGAAGATTCAAGAATCAGAGTGATGGGTTTTATTTTCATGGATTCAATAGCTCCTTATAGAATCTCAGGTTTAAAGAACTATACATATTTCGCTAATCGCCGGTTTCCTCTTCCCGATCGCTCCGTCACTCTCAAAAATACTTATGTAATGACCTTCAACCTTTACCCAATGCTGAAATCTGAAGTTCATATTGATTCAAGTACAGTAGGTGAAATCATTACATATCACAACAGCCATACAGTCATGAACAATGTAACTGTTGACGGGACAGGCGGCTTCTTTGGTCTTGAAGGAGGTTCGAAAGTTACAGCTGATTATTGTGTATTCACCTGCGCGTTGAAAGTCAAAGATTCGACAGAGTTAAAATTAAAACACTCATTTGCACCATTGACAACCACAGTAATAAACCGTGGCCGCTTTCTGGCGTCAAATTCAGTTGTAAATACAATTCCTGATGTTCGTGACAGCGCCCATTTTCTTAGTGTAAATATAAAAACTCCTGCAGTTTATGATACGCTTAAAGGGATTGTACCGGTTGTAGCGTCGCTAATTAATAAAAGCGGATCAGCTGTTGAACCATTTAAACTTGAGTCATATTCCATTGCTATCAATACAACAGACTCCTCGTCGAAATTGTTAAAAGGGCGCTCAAAGCATTTGTCCGATACGGTCGCGAACTGGAATACAGATCAGGCTTCCTTGGGTCAGTATCTCATTTTTGTCTCATGTATAATTGACAGCACGGACACTATAACTGCTCTAAGTGTAGCATACAAGGTCGCTTCTACCCCTGCTGTTAAAGCACCGGGCATAATTAGCTATGGCTTTGGCGGAAGTCCGAACCCCTTCTCGACAGCCCTCTCATTACGGCTTGGCAGAGCTGTAGATGGGCAGCAGTTTTCAACGGTTGATATTCATGATATAAACGGCAGACTTATAAGAAAATTAGCAGCAACGAATGGAAATAGTGCTATTCTCTGGGATGGTAAAAATGGATTAGGTAACATTGCTCCTGCAGGTTTATATACAGTAACGGTCAAAACGATAAATGGAAAAGTATTGACAAAAAAGTTTATGAAGCTTTAAAAGTGGAGAGATGAATGAAAATCATAGCAGCTCTTTTAATCTCGGCATCTTTATTACTTTCTGCTCCATTTAACCATAAGGTCATGTATAGTGAATGTGCAATGCCTTCTGAAAAATGGGCAGGCGGGCTTAGGCTGAATCTTGCTCTGCCGATACCGATGATCACCACAGATCTTTTTGGGAATATCAATGGCTGGTTCGATGTTGACATAGTGCGTTCTGGGTGGAATAAGCTTAAGCTAGATTCAAATAATGCTATTACTGATCTCTTCTGGACTCTTGGAGTTCGAAGTAAACCATTTGAGTTTTCAGTAGCAGGAAAACCTCTTTATGTTGCGGCAGGTCTGAAAATTTTCAAATCAGATTTCGAAATTATCGATATTCCGGCAAAAGATACATTTTCAATATATGACAATTCTTTTGTGCTTTATCTTACTGAATCATATAGGTTTACAGATAGGCATAGAGTAAATCTTCATACCTCTCTTTCATTCAGAGATGGCGGAACAAAAACCTATTATTTCATTCCTTCCTATGTCTTTACAATAAATGAACGATGGGCATTCAATTATGAATATTACTTAACTAATACTGTTGAGCTCCCGGGAAAGATTATCCAGAGAATCTACGATGAAGATGGGTTGGAATTCCATAATTATAAACAGGTTGCCGTCTCATTCATGTTTTATGGAGTAAGCTATTCCAGGAAGCATTTGAGACTGGATTTTTCCATTGGCAACCATGTTTCCTTCAATCCCCCCTTTTTAGTGATGACAGGAATAGGGTGGCAGTTCTGATACTTTTATCAGATACAACAGTATCCCAATTGATACGGAAAACAGAAGCAAAAATGGCAAAAATAATGTATAATATCGCTAACTCATTGAAAAACAAGGAAGTACTTGCCTGTTCAGGTTTTCGGCATCCGGTTTGATTATACCTTAAGCATCAGCCGGCATACGAAAACTTAAAAACAGAAATAAGGAGTAAAAAATGAAAAAGACAATTCTAAAAATCGGAGCAGTTTCAGTCCTCGCTCTTGTTCTCTCAAATTGCGGTCAGAGCCCATTTGGTCCAGGTAATGGTGATCTTTCTTTGTTTGCAAAAATTGGTAAAGCTATGGGTAAACCATCATCAATCAACGATGAACAGAATGATAAGCAGACAGCAAAAGCTATGGTCGCGGAAGGTCAGCAGGCTGCAAAAAGATTGGCAAAGGGTGAATCTGGCAGCGCATGGCTTGTAAGTCAGGGAATAGAGAAACTTGGCGGAGATACACTTAAATACTGGGAAGTCGTAACTAATAAACCATCAGAAGATGATGCAGATAAGCTGGTTTCAGGCCGCGGTGAGGTTCTGTTCGGTTACAGCGGTACATTCACAAGTGGACAGGACATAGACGGAAATCTAATTACAAAAGTATATAAATGGGGATTTGTTGGAACAGAATACAAGACTTGGAAGGCTGAACTCTGTTCGATTCGTGCAACTGTTGACTTTAAAGAAAGCCTGCTGTCAAATCCGCTGCCTGGAATGACAAAACTCTATGCCAAAAACATCAGCGGTACAAGAGAAAAAGGGGAAGGCGATACAGTATACATGTTTGTCGATTCTCTTGACCAGGTAAAGAGCAGTCAGTTCGGTGGCGGTACATTCTACGACAAATACACTGGTAGTGATAACAATGGTCCATCTGCAACATTCAGCTTTAATCTTGAAGTGCTCCACAAGAATACATATACTGACTGGAATGATAATGAAGGTATAATGACTTTTATGTATCCATGGGGTAATAGTGGTGACTCTCTTCACTTTATGATACACTTCTATCCTAACTACGAAAGAAGCGGAGAAGTTAGAAAAAATGGTGCAACGGGTCCGGTGCTAGTAAAGTTTACAGGTAACGACAAAACAGGTGCATCAACAGCTATATATTACGACGAAGAAGGTAAAGAAATAGATAGAGAATAATGGAAAGGCTCCTATGAAAAATATTCTGACGGTACTCTTAATCGTCAGCGCCTTCACCCTTCCCGCACTAGGCGGGGAGGGTGATTCCGCTTTCACAATCAGCCCTGCAGTTGCAAAGTATGACTTCGATGCCATACCAAAAGATCCGGTTGCATCAGCCTTTTTTTCAGCAACAATTCCCGGCAGCGGACAGATTTACAATAAAGAATATACCCGCGGTATAGTAACCGCAGCTGTTTTTTATGCCGGTCTACTCACAACACAGGCAATGATTGCCCGTTTTGAAGCGCTGAATACCGATACAATCTACTTTATGGAGACATCGCCTTCCGGGAGATCTCTTGATAGAGTCAGACAGGTCTTTGTGCCAAAAGCTGAAGAAGATATGGTTGGTCTGCCTACGAAGGAAAAGGTCATTTTAGGTACATCGGCAGCAGTTGCCGCAGGGGCCTACATTTTCGCTGTAGTTGACGCATATAAAGGCGCCAAGAGGTACAATAGTAAACTTAATAAAACTGTAACGATAGCTCCGTCAAAAAAGGGGCTTGGTGTTGAGGCGGCACTGAAGTTTTAAGGTTTTTATTGAGATAAAATGAAACAGGTTTGCATAGTTGTATTTTGTCTAGCGGTTCTGCTTCATTCTTTTGATCTATCACGTTTGAAAGCTGTTGATACATTGCCGATTATTCCTTATGGATTTGGCTTTTCAAAAGCTACCTGGAACGACCCCTCTCTAATCGTTGAGGGAGATTCTATGGTTATGTACGCGTCGGCTAGTCGGGGATTCGCTGCGATTAGAGTTTGTATATATCGATTGGTGTCAAAAGATGGTGTTTCATGGCGTTTAAGTCCGGATACAGCAGTCCTCTCACCATCCCAGGACAGCACAGCGTGGGATTATGGAGGAATTGAGACGCCTTCAGTTGTCTACTTTAACAATAAGTACCACATGTACTTTACAACCTACAAGTCGCTTGAGTCTGTTCTTCTTTACAGAACCGGACATGCAAGTTCTTCGGATGGAATTCACTGGACTAAAACAGCAAATCCCGTAATATCGCCCACCGGAAAGCCTACTGACTTTAATGCATATTTTACTGCTGAGCCGGGAGCCGTTGTTTGCAAAAATGAAGTCCTTCTATATTTTACTACAATGGGGTTCGACACAACTGTAATGAGTAACCAGCAAACAATAGGACTTGCCCGATCGTCTGATGGGGTTAATTTTTCAAGTCCAGTTCAGGTTATCAAACCTAATCAGATACAATATCCCCGGAAAGATGGTTGGCTTGGTTTTTCGGCACCAAGCGCTATTATAATTGATGACACAATGCACGTTTTTGCAACT
The DNA here is from genome assembly GCA_016788315.1 of Fibrobacterota bacterium. Classification (GTDB taxonomy): domain Bacteria; phylum Fibrobacterota; class OXYB2-FULL-49-7; order OXYB2-FULL-49-7; family JAEUSG01; genus JAEUSG01. The sequence continues at coordinate 4,786 of JAEUSG010000203.1, forward strand.
GTTGTCAACGATAGTGCAAAATGGCTTCAATATGCAATACATCATTTTACATCGTCCGATGGTCAAACTAATTTTGCTTCTGATAGTGCACAACTTTTAAGACGCACTGATTTCAGGTGGACACAGGATAATATTGCAGCTCCTGTGCCGGTAATGTTTAAAAACAAATTCATGCTATATTTTGCCGGGAGTGATTTTAAAGAGCCTGATTGGAATACTGATTACTGGGGTATAGGCCTTACAGTTTGTGATATGCCATCGACAAAGATTGAGAAAAATGAACAGTCAAATAATATCCCATTGTTTACTTTGTTGGGTAATCCATTTACAGATCGGCTAGTTGTTGATGTTCATCAAAATTCTCTGCCAGTAAGATTTTCTCTATACGATATTTTTGGCAGACATTGTATTGCACCGACGTTTTCTAAAACAGCACTTTTTCAAGTACCTTCGACATCATTGGCCGAAGGCTTATATTTTCTCAAAGCAGAAAAAGGCAGTCACACGACTGTCAGAACCGTTATAAAAGGCAGATAATGATGATGAATATACTTAACGTCTTATGCAGTAAATTCAATTCTAATAACTTTGAATCAGAAGTTTTCGAAACCGCTCATGCTGCGGCTTTGAGGGTAATCGAGCTCTCAAAAGGAAAGACTGTTGGTTTTGGAAACTCAATGACTATAAACTCACTTAATCTTGTAGCATTGCTGAAACCGGAAGTTAAACAGTTGTTTATTCATCTTCCAGGCAAAGCTGGCAAGGAAGAAAGAGATGCTCTAACTGCAGACCTGTTTCTGACATCAGCAAATGCTGTTTCGATAGATGGCCACATTGTAAACATTGATGGAACAGGAAACAGAGTTGCCGCCACCTGTTTCGGACCGGGAAGAGTTATATATCTTATAGGTAAAAACAAAATAACCGAAAATCTGCCAGCTGCGCTCGTCAGAGCCAAAGAGACTGCTGTAAATTTGGCAAAACACTACAATCGTAAAACGCCATGCGTAAAAACCGGAAAATGTGAAGAATGCCAATCTCCTGGTTGTGTCTGTGCAGTAACGACAATTCATCGCCGTAAACCAAATGGCCTTAATATTTCGGTATTCCTGATAAATGAAGAGTTAGGGCTCTAAATTATTTTTAGACGTTCATCCCCCCTTTTTTTGCTCTGAAAAAAAGGGGGGCTAGGGGGGTTCTAATTCCTCGTGCTTTTTACGGCAACTTCCAAATCTCACTTAAACTTTTAGGATCTGCGCAGTTGTATTTTGTCAGATGATTCATTCCCATCATATAAAGTGTATCTGCAATCCAGATGAAATCCCGCGCGTTTGGTGTGGCTGTTGATGCATCAATGAACATCTGTGACGGATTGGAAGCATTTACAAGAGTGTAGCCGCTGTTGCCGTTTGCTACAATGACATTGGAGCCCGATACAGCAAGTCCGTAAGGTGAAACAAGAGAAAGTGTATCAAGTGTTTTCGGGTTGTAGATGTCTTTAATTGAAACACTTAGAAGGACGTTGCTGATAGTTGTCCACCAGCCTTCACGTAAAGTGATAAATGCCAGCGTATCTTTGACAACAACTGGATCGTAGGATCTTGCGTGCTGAATTCTGCTTATGTAATTAGGCTTTGCCGGATCTGTCAGACCGTAAACTTCCATTCCCTGCTGTGTTCCGAGAAAGAGATAATCTTTTGTCGGATGAATGGTTTCAACAGTCCAGTTGGTATAAATTCTGCCAGTCTCAACAGGGTCAGCAGGATTTGAAATGTCATATGCAACAAGAGAGCTGTAATTTACATGATAGAGAAAAGAGTCCCGAACGGCAAAAACGGCATATGAACCTCCGCTTCCTCCTCCTCCAGTCATGTCGGCAGAGGCTACGGGTGAATAATCTTTGCCAGCACAAACACAGCCGGTAAATTCATCATCTCCGTAGTAGTAATAATCAGCACCCATTCCCCATCTTCCGTTAAAGGTGAGCTGTTTTTCTACATGGAATGTTGTATCTGTATCGATGTGCAGAGCTAGAATTGAACCATAGCTATCGGCATAAAGGATGCTGTCTTTATAGGCCATTCCAGAATTTCCGCGAATAGGAATAGTCTGTAATAGGCGAGGCTTTACTGACGAAGAATTGGCATAAACAAGTATGCCGGATGCACTGTCACTGATGAACATAAGCGTATCGTAAAGATAGATGTTTCTGGGTGCGGTAAGAATTCCATTTGAAGCAGTTTTAGACGCTTTCCAGCCGATAGAGAGTGATGCAAGGAGCGCTATTGCAATTAGTCTTAATGTAAATCGCATTCTGTTACTCCTTTCTTATAGCCATAGTGACACCGACCGAAAGCTGTGCATGTGAAAGCCAGAAACGGTTATCCAGCGTAAGATCATCATCATTGTACGAATAATGGCTTTCTCCTATCTGCATGGTCTTGACTGCGCTGAAAGGAACTGCTATGCTGGCAGTAAAATCGAGATATTTAGAAAATTTCCAGCTCACACCTATGTCTGGAACTGTTTCAATGGTTTTAACATGCAGTGAGACCCGTTCAATGTTCGATGGTAGAGTTTCATTGTAAACATTGTTACCATTTGAAGTATAGTATGCTCTCTTTGAATTATCAGTTCTGGCAATGTAGTCGATCTTTATATCATTAGAAAATGGTCCGATAGCGAAATCTAAAGAGAGCTTTTTTGTAATGGGATGTTTGTAGCAGAAACGGAGTCCGGATCTGAAGTAGGAGAGGCTGGCTGTCTCAATCATGGTTCCCGTTGCCAGGAAATAATCATGCGGTATTGAACTGTAAACAAGGGTGTCCCTAAAGGAAAAATTTGATGATGCCGATTTTTCGGAAAAGGAAGTTCCATGCTGTATGGTTAGGTCAAAACCCAGTCTGTCAAAGAATACTCCAAAACCGTAGTTCCAGCCGACGGTTGCCTTGTTCATATCACTTATGTCAACAGTAAGCCTGTTTCCTGAGTATGATAAAAGCTGATTACCGTCCATGTAATGAGAAGAATATTCATACATCGGATAGTATGAGTAGCCTGAAGTCATTCCTGTTATCACATCGGGCAGACTGCAGTATCCGCTCTGAAACTTTGCTGTAAACTGGAAATCTGCTGCAGAAAGGACTGAAGCAGATAATATTACCGCGATAAATAAATTTTTCATTTAGAAGCCTCCTGTTATTGTGCCGATGTTTATTGAATCTCTATTTGATACTGTAATTGAAGTGGTATTGAGTGTGATGGATCTGTTAGAGCCGTTTCTCTCTTTTGCATTAATGATGAAGGTGCCATGCGGAACATTTCTGATGGTAAAATATCCGGAAGAATCTGTGTTTGCAGCACATAAAGTGCCGGGTAGAAATATCTTAGCCTGTATTGGAGTTGTGCTGTCAGAAAAAGTTAACCGACCCGAAACTGAAGAAGGTTGTTTCAGTAAGGCTGTATCGAGATTAATTAGTGTGTCACCTCCGTGAATATAAAGCTGGTTTGAGATAAACATGCCAGCAGAAGGAGAGGCTGTGTCAACAGCGTACAATCTGAATGAAAATGCGCTGCTTGGCAACTCGAAAGATGCAAAACTATCTGACATTGTAAATTTTGTGTATCTGCCTTCATTCAATAAAGTGTCGGGTTCTATAGAGTAAGGAATATAAAACCATTTTACACTCTTTACAGAAATACCTGAAGAGTCAACAGTTTTTGCCTTTACATGGAGTTTAGTTATGTGCATGTCCGGTGCCGAACTGGTTCCCCATTCCGTTCCGCCAAACATACAGCCTGATAAGAAGATTAGTGTAAATATCAGTAAAAATATTTTCAGCATGCCGGTTCTCTTTCTTTTACAGATTTACTCATTGGAAATAGATTTATGGCCATCGTCATCACTTTAGTCGGTGATTTATCAGAATCGGCTAACATTAACAACTCTTTTCTGAAAAGTCGCACTCTTTCATGAATCTGGCTAAGGGTATTTTCCGATACAGAGATTGTTATTCCGGACATAGATCTCTCTTCTGATGGGAAACGGTCGAAAGCTTCCAGCGCTTTGGATACCATCTCCTTCTGAAAACACCATAGAGCAACATTTTTTATAGAGTCCACTCCGGATAGAAGTGTGTTTGTCTGGTGGTATCTTCCTTTGTCGTCCTTCTGGAGTAATCCGATTTTTATCAGTAGAGCGATTGATGCCTTGGCCTCTGCTGCTGATATTGACGGCAAAGTCAGTTTCCCGAGGGCGGCAAAGTCATCCTGAAAATCTGACATAACAGCCAGCTCTCTAATAACTACGTGATACCATTTTGAAAAGTATTCATAGGACTCGGGGCTTAGCTTATGCACGTCAGAGGTTTTTTGGAGACTTAGCATTGCTGTAAGAAAGTGATTCTTCTCACTCTCTGTTTCCGCCTGGCAGAAAAAGACCAGCTGTTCAAAATAAAGAGCTTCATCTTTATCCAGGTTCAGAGTCTTCAGAACTTTTATTATGCTCTGTTTGGTTAATCCACGGTTCCCTTCAATAATATATTTGAAAAAGGCGGGTGCATTTATACCCGCTTCACTGCTCCAGGAGCGGTACGAAAAATTGGGCCTCCTCCTTTTACTCCATTCGTAATGGTCTTTAAGGAATTCCCTGTAGTCTGAATATTCGAAGATTCTTTTTGGTATCATGCTGTGAACAAATATAGGCATATTTATCTTAAAAAGCGCTAATTTTATTGCACAAGTACAAAATTGTGTACACACCTGTGAACATGTCTTACAAAAAAAAGAGAAAATTATGCTGCTATGAAGTCGCTTGTGGCTTCTAAGACATTTTTATTGAAATCTGACAACTGAACTGGTTTGCGCAGGAAATTGTTTACAACCTTTTTGCCGGGCAGTATTTCGGAGTTTCCAAGGTAGTTGTTAGGAGCATCGCGACCGTCGGTAAAAGCGCTTATGAGAAGGACTCGTGCGTTGAAATTTCTTTCGACTATGTGGTTAACCAGGTGATATCCGGATGCACCGCCCATTCTAATGTCGCTGATTACGAGGTGGTATGGTCTGTTCTTAATTTTTGCAACTTTTAGAGCATCGATTGCATCTTCAGTACTGGGAGAGGTCTCAATCTGTGAGTTCTCAAAACCTGCAACTTTCAGAAAATCGATACACATTTCCCGTATAACGGGATCATCGTCTACTACTAATATGTGAAGCTGGTCCCTGTTCACCTTGAAGGCATAATTACATCTGTGAGGTAATCTTTTTTCAGAATGGCTTTCGGGAACAGAATACTGCTGACGTTCACCGCATCGGATAGATACATTACCGCAGATTCCCCCTTTTTCGAAGGGGCACTGTTTGCCCATTCTTTTGAAACGGCGGACATCATTTTCAGTTTTTACACGGTCGAACATCTCCATCTCAAGCTGGCGTACAGCTAGTTTGTTCTGGATTAAAGAGGTAATTGCGTCAGGGACGGAGTTTTCATCAAATTTTTGTTGGCGGAATGAGAAATCAGCCTCGTTCTCTTCGTTGTTGTCTGGTGGTATGTTGTTCATATTTTCAAAACTCTGATTATTTCTCATTGTAAACCGGTTAAAGTGTCAGGTGTAATTATAGCAAAGATCATAAACCATTTGCAAGGCAGGTGATCAGAACTGAACAAAAGAGAAGTTGCAAATAGTTCCAGTTGGGTGTATTTTAGCAAATATAATCATAAAACAAGGGAGAAAAGAGAAATGCGTCTCAAGACAAAACTTCCGTTAGCTGCCATAGTTCCTGGTCTTATTATTCTACTCACCTTTATTGCCACCCAGTGGATATTGAAGTTGCAGGAATTCGACAGTGCGGTTGTTAATCTTGCCGGACGGCAGCGGATGTTGTCTCAGAAAATGACCAAAGAGGCCTTTCTTGGTTTTGAGAAGGTGCGCAATGGTGAAAGTGCTGATAAGGAACTGAATCTTTTTCGCCGTTCTGTTGAGGTTTTTGATAATAGTCTCACGGCTCTTCGCGATGGTGGCGAGGCTCCAATTTCACTTGATCCGGCGGTAACAGAAAAACAGCAATGTTCAAAGCCATCAAAAGAGGTTGCAGATGTTCTTGCATCTGTTGAAGCAGAGTGGAAGCCTTTAAAAGAGGCTGCTGATAAAATTGTTTCTTCTGGGTTTACAGATAGCGAAGCTCTGAAAGTACTTGCCGAATCGAATGGTAAGGTGCTTGCAATTTCTGACAAAGCAACTTCGGCAATGCAGAAGGCCTCAGAAGGACGAGTGAGTATCATCTTTACAGTTCAGATTATTGGTTTGATATTGGGAGTTCTTTGCATTATTTGGGTTATGGGGGTGGTCTCTATTCTGCTTAAGAAACTTTCAAACGTAAATTCATTGATGTTTAAGTATGCTAAAGGTGATTTGACGGAACGTATTGAAGTCTCAAAAGAAGGTGATGAACTGGATGAAACCTTAACTGGAGTTAATCATCTTGGCGAAAACATTACATCGATAATAAGTGAGATACACACTGTAATCAGAACGCTCCAAACCGTTTCCGGCCAGTTCTTTACATCGTTCGACTCCATTGCAGGGAACGCTCAGTCTGTTAAGGGTCGTTCCGCCACTGTTGCCGCGGCATCTGAGGAGTCAACGGCAAGTGTAGCCAGTATTTCCGCAGCAGCAGAGCAGATGAGTACCTCTATGTCAACCGTTGCGTCAGCCATGGAAGAGATGAGCAGCTCAATTCGTGAAGTGTCAAGAAACTGTCAGAATGAATCCAAAATTGTTTCAGACGCAATAAAGAGACTTGATGGTATGAAAGCCGCAATGCAGCGTCTTGATGAGGCAACAGGCGAAATCGGCAGAATCGTAACAGTCATCAATGATATTGCCGGCAGAACCCGTCTTCTTTCACTTAATGCAACTATTGAGGCCGTTTCAGCAGGGGAGGCTGGAAAAGGATTCGCCGTTGTTGCTAACGAAGTAAAGGAGCTTGCCCGTCAGACAACAAGCGAAACAGAGGCTATCCGTTCACAGATAGAGAATATGAAAAATCAGGTTGAAGCGGCACAGGGAGCCATGATTGAGGTTGTAACTGTAATTGAAGAGGTTAATGTAATTGCTCAGACTATTGCCGCTACAGTTGAAGAGCAGTCTGCAACTTCAAATGAAATCGCACGGAATATAGGCGAAGCGAGCACAGCGGCAACGGAAGTTGCAAGAAATGTCTCTCAAACGGCCACAGGACTTGAAGAGGTTTCATCAAACATACAAAGGGTTAATACAGAAACAGGTTCAGTTGCCGACAGTATAACCGGACTACGTAAGGATAGCAATAAGCTTACAACGCTTAATGAGGATCTCGGCAAGGTTATAGATTCCTTTAAAATCAATGGTGGCCTTATTGAGTGGAGCAGCAAATTAAGCACATCTGTTCCCAGTATGGACAAACAGCATATGAGACTTATAGATCTCATAAATAATCTGAATAATGCATTGGCTGAAGGGCGCAGCAGAGAGGTTATCGGCACCATCTTAACTGAACTTGCAGATTACACGGTTACTCACTTTAAGGCTGAAGAGGCAATGCTTGAGAAATCCGGGTATCCCGATCTTGAGCATCACAAACCGCTTCATGTTGCCTTTGTCAAAAAGGTTACAGATTTCAAACAAAGTTTTGATAGCGGCAAAGGCATGGTCTCCCGCGACCTTATGATCTTCCTGAAGGATTGGCTGGTTGACCACATTCAGGGTGTGGACAAAAAATACGGTAAATATTGTAAGGGGATGTAAGCGTATAATTTTCTAAAACTGGTTTGTGCGCAGCATAACCAGCGTACACGCCTCAATAGGTTGTATACCATTATCCTGCAATGCCTTAGCAAGTTCTGGATTTTCTGTTCCGGGATTGAATATCACCCTTTTAGGTTTCAGCTGCAAAAAGGCCTCTTTCATCGGTGAACTGATTTCAGCTCTGACATAAACTGTAACAGTATCGACCGATTCGGTTATGTCTGAAAGTTTTTGAGTGCATTTGACCCCTTCTATTTCCTGCAAAGCAGGGTTCACCGGGATTACCTTGTGACCAGCTTGAGTCAGGCTTACCTGAGCTTTGTAAGCATACCGGTCAATTTTATTTGATGCACCTAAGATTGCTACGATCTCTTTTTTAGTTTCCATTGTCAACCCCTTATTTAAATTCAATTCCTAATATACAAAATAGGTATTGCGGACATTTCTAACCTTTATTACATTGTATTATCTACTGTAAACGGCAATTTTTAATTAGGAGGCAGGGAAAAGATGGACATCAAAGATAAAGATCTCTTAAATGAACTAATCATTGAGTCTCAGGAGCATATTGCCAATATTGAACCGGATCTTCTTGTTCTTGAGAGGGACAAGGACGCGGTCTCTGATGAACTTATCAACAAGATCTTCAGAGCAATTCACAGCATTAAAGGTGGATTCGGCTTTTTCGGTCTTGAACATATCAAAGAGCTGAGTCATACAATGGAAAACGTGCTGGATCTGGTTCGCAACAGGAAAATCTCAGTTACTGATAGCATGATAGAAGCACTTTTCAAAGGAATTGACAAACTTAAACTGCTTCTTCAGGATGTTGATAACTCCGATTCAACTTCAATAAGTGAAGAGTGTTCCCTTTTTGACCCCTTTCTGACAGATAAACCCGCTGAAACAAAACCAGCAGATAAAGGTCAGGAAACTGCTGCTGTTTCCAAAAAAATAGTAGGGATCGGCTCTCTAAATCAGGATACAGTAAAGGAATTGGTAAAAAGAGGAAAAAAAGTTTATCGGCTCAGTTTCAAGACTGATTCCAAAACCACAGCAAAAAGAGTAGAGGAATATAAGCTTCTAGGTGAAATTCTATCTATTACCCCTGATCCTGACAGATGGCCTGGCGGTAAAACAAAAGCTGCCGATGTCGAAATCTATTTTGCTTCAATACTCGAGTACGAACTCATAGGTGCAGGTCTCGGCTTACAAGAATCAGAAATTGAAATAGTTGATATTAAGGCGATAGAAACCAGTGTGCAATCCGACAGGAAAAAAGAGATTAAACAGGCGGAAGCGGTGGCAAAAGCGGCTAAAAGCGGAGCTGCCGGGCAAACGGGCGGAACGGTAGAAACATCAGATACCCTCAGAGTGCGCGTAAATCTTCTGAATAATTTAATGAACCTTGCTGGCGAACTTGTTCTTTCCCGCAACCAGCTTCTTCAGAATGTTAACCGTAAAATAGAAGATGCGGTAGATGCTGATCGAATACGGGCAATTGTTGAGCGTGCAGTAGCTGACGCAATGCAGCGGGTATCCGCTGCTTCACAAAGACGCAATATCGGAAGCGGTGACCAGATACAGACGCTTATCCGTAAAGAGGCTCAGGCTGTTTCGCAATCATTGGACGCAGTGCTTGGAATAAGACTTGGCGATGTAAAGGGGCTGAATGTAATTCTGCAGAATGTTGATCGTGTTACGTCCGAGATGCAGGAAAATATCATGCAGACCAGGCTGCAGCCTGTAAGCGTAGTGTTCAATAAATTTCCAAGAGTTGTGCGGGATCTTGGACGCGACCTTAAGAAAGAGGTCAAGCTCGAAATAGAGGGCGGCGATGTAGAACTTGACAAATCAATCATAGAGCTGCTTTCAGATCCTCTTAATCACATTGTACGGAACTCAATGGATCATGGCCTGGAACTCCCGGACGATCGTGAAGAGATGGGTAAAAACCGTGAAGGTGTAATTAAGCTTCGCGCTTATCACGAGAGTGGTAAAGTGCTTATAGAAATATCAGACGACGGCGGCGGTGTTGATGTCAAGAGAGTGCGTGAAAAGGCTGTTGAACGAAGTCTTATTTCGCGCGATGAAGTTGCAACAATGGGAGAAAAGGAAGTACTCCTGTTTTTATTTATGCCGGGTTTCAGTACAGCAAAACAGATTAGTGCCGTTTCCGGTCGCGGTGTCGGAATGGATGTGGTAAAGACTAACATTGAAAAGCTTGGCGGTACGGTTGAAATCGATTCCGAACTTGGTAAGGGAACGAGAGTAATAATGAAACTACCTCTCACTCTTGCTATTATACCATCATTAATTGTTTCTGTCGCTGAACGGCGATTCGCAATACCACAGGTTGGCCTTGAGGAGCTTGTTAGAATACGTGCAGTTGATGTCGCATCCAAGATTGAAACGGTGCATGGTAGTGCAGTTTTGCGACTGCGCGGTAAACTGCTTCCTCTTGTCCGATTGGCGGATGTACTCGGCATGGATCGTGTATTTGTCGATCCTGATTCAGGGGAAAAGAAAACAGATCGACGCGAACGGCTTGCCGACAGGCGCGATCCAGCAGTTCAGGTTTCTCAGGAAATTCTTGATAAGCGGAAAGCAACAACAGATCGTCGATATCACAGCGGCAGCTCTGTCAAGGTAGTTGTTCTTAAGCTTGCGGACAACAGATTCGGCCTCGTTGTTGACAACGTTCACGACAACGAAGAAATTATTGTAAAACCGCTCTCCGGATATCTTAAAAAATGTCAGGCATACGCAGGGTCAGCAATTATGGGAGACGGCGCGGTTGCCATGATCCTTGATTCTTTAGGACTCTCAACCCTCGCCGGCTTGCGCTTTTCTGACATCGAGAAAGAGTCACAGCTTGAGAAGGATCGCCACGCAAAAGTGCAGCTCATCGAACAGCAGGAGCTTCTCACATTTAGAAACGGCACCAGTGAAATCTTTGCTGTTGATTTAAGCATGGTCGCCCGTGTTGAAAAAGTTCTGGTCAAGGATATCGAAAAGATCGGGGACAAAGAGTTCCTTAAGTATGACGACAGATCTCTGCGCCTTATCCGAATGCACCACCATCTTCCGATACAGCCGCCAACAGAAGAGGGCGAAGAGATTTTTGTAATAGTGCCGAAACTTGTAAAGCATCCCCTGGGAATTGTTGCAACCAATGTGGAAGATGTCTTTCATGCACAGGTTACCCTGGACAAGAAAAATGTCAAGGGTACAGGTATTCTTGGCACCGCCATGATCAATAAAAAGATGATTATCATGGTTGATGTTTACGGCCTTTTTGAATTGGCAGAGCCGGAGTATTACGGAGTTGGAAGTCTTAAAGGTATCGAAGGGAAAAAGATACTTCTTGCAGAGGACACAACATTCTTCAGAACGGTTGAAGAGAATTATCTGAAGTCATTCGGCTGTAGTGTCGAAATTGCAAGAGATGGCGAGGAGGCCTGGCAGAAACTCAATTCAGGAGAGCTTTTTGATGCTCTGGTTACAGACATTGAAATGCCATCTATGAACGGTATAGAACTTGTCAAAAAAATCCGTGAGTCCGGCAAATTCGGCAGTCTGCCGATTGTAATGCTTACGGCACTGAAAGCTGATCGATTCCGTGAACGGGGTATGGAGGCGGGCGCCGATGCTTATGAGCTCAAACTTGATAAAGAGCAGCTCCGAAAAACACTTCTGAAATTAGTGGGGAAATAATGGCTGAAAGACAATTTACAACATTTAAACTTGGTAATGATCTTTTCGGTATTGATATTCTGCTGGTTCGTGAAATAAACAGATCTTTGCAGATTACCCCAGTCGAAGGTGCTCCTGAGTTTGTAACAGGTCTTCTGAACCTGCGCGGACAGATCGTTACCGTTATAGATCTAGGCGTTCGTCTTGGTCTGAACAAAAGAGAAATTGCAGACACCACCAGATGCATTATTCTTAAAACAGCACAGGAGTTGTCAAATAAAGGGGTGGATGAAAAGATTGTAAAAAGTGCTTCCGCCGATCAGGTAGGCTTTCTGGTTGACTATGTTGGGGACATGGTTGCCGCCGCCGAAAATGAAATTGCTCCGCCGCCTGCGAACCTTGGGCAGGTTAGCGAAAAATTCCTTACCGGTGTTGTAAAGCTTGAACAGGGACTTGTCGGTCTTCTTGATGTAGGACGTATTCTACAGGTGCAGGCGTAGTTTTAGGAGCTATCGACAATAATGGTCTTCAAATTTTTTATTGTATTTCTGTCTGCTTTTCTTTCATTTGCTCATGCAGATGAAAAGGATGATGCTGTTATACTAGTTAAAAATGCGGTCTCTTATTACAAAAAGTATGGTAAAGAAAAAACCCTGGAGACTCTCACAACAGCAAAAAACGAATTTGTTAATGGTGAACTTTATGTGTTTGTATATGATACAGCAGGTGTAATGAAAGCTCATCCTGTAAATAAAAAGCTTATTGGAAAATGTCTGGTCGATATTCCTGATGTTGACGGAAAGCTTTTTAGAAAAGAAATCGTTAATCTTGCAAAATCAAAAAAGCCCGGTTGGGTTGATTATAAGTATAAGAATCCGGCAACAAATAAAATTGAAGATAAAACCACCTATGTGATGATGGCAGGTGAATTGATTTTCTGCTGTGGAGCGTATAGGTAAAATTAAAGGAGAGTTTTGAATGAATGGTAAAACTGGATTAAGAAAAAAAGTAGTCAGATTTGGATCTGCTGCTATCTTTATGTTGGTATTAATGGTGCTAATCTCGAATTATGGCTTCATTTCTCTGTCTGGTCTTCAGGACGGTGGAGCTGACCGGTTTAGAGATGCTAATTACCTCACAGTTGCTGCCCAACTTGGAACAGAAGGATATCAGATTGCTGCTGATGCTGTTATAAATAGAGACATGAGCGCCTCAAAGAATGAATGGCAGAAGTTTAAAGAAAAAGGGCAGAGTATTATTGACTCATGCAAAAAACTGGTTGATACAGACAAAGAGCAAGCGCTTATAAAACATTCAGCTGAAAAATATGATGAGCTGATTAAAATTGTCGAGAATGAACTTTTCCCGCTTCTCGAAAACTCAATGGAGGTTACCGAAGAGATAAAGGGGCTTGATGGAAAGCTTGATGGTCTTGTCGAAGAACTCTCTAAACCACTAATGGAATTAAGAGATTCTCTTCTTGTTGAAGCCTATGAAGAGGACGTTCTATTTGATTCAAAGGCGACAAGCACCAGTCTTCTGAATATCATTGTTTCAGTTATCGGCATTATAGCAATCATCGTCTTTGTTCTTCTGGTGCTTCGCCAGATACTGACTCCAGTCAAATCAACTTCAGATTTACTCCGCGATGTTGCAGAAGGTGAAGGAGATCTTACTAAAAGACTTCCAGAGGATCGTGACGACGAAATAGGAGAACTTGGAGGTAACTTCAACCGCTTTATAAAAAAGGTACAGGCTATTGTAAAGGAAATCTCCGGTAATACTTCAACACTTTCATCAGCCAGTGAAGAGATGTCAGCAGTTTCACAGCAGATTAGTGCTTCAGCTGAGGAGATGAGTTCTCAGGCGCAGACAGTATCTGCATCATCTGAACAGGCAAGTGCCAATATCAGAAGCATTTCTGCAGCAGCCGAACAGATGTCCGGTTCTGTAAATACTGTGGCTACAGCAATTGAAGAGATGAGCGCTTCGCTTAATGAGGTTTCAAAGAATTGCCAAAAAGAGTCGCAGGTTGCAGCAAAAGCTGATATTGAGGCAAAGAGCACACAAGCTCACATGGAAAAACTTGGCGCGGCGGCAAAAGAGATTGGCAAGGTTGTTGAAGTTATCAACGATATTGCCGATCAGACCAACCTTCTTGCTCTTAATGCTACAATCGAAGCTGCAAGTGCAGGTGAAGCGGGTCGCGGATTTGCTGTAGTTGCAAATGAGGTTAAAGAGCTTGCCCGTCAAACCTCTCAGGCAACTGAAGAGATTAGGAACCAGGTTGAGAATATGCAGGGAAGCACTTCAGAAGCTGTCAAGGCAATAGAATCCATTTCAAAGATCATTGAAGAGATAAATGTCATTTCTCAAACCATTGTAAGTGCAGTTGAAGAGCAGTCTGCAACAGTTCAGGAAATTGCCTGCACAATGGGAGGTGCAAGCAGCGCCGCTAATGAAATTGCCAAAAATGTTGGCGAAAGCGCAAAGGGTTTACAGGAAGTCACAACAAATATTACAGGAGTAAACCAGGCTGCCGCAGATACGGCTTCGGGTGTAACTCAGATAAGGACAAGTGCAGGAGAGTTGGCCAAATTGTCAGCAGGTTTGCAGAAGATTGTTAATCAGTTTAAAGTCTAGTCCTTCGCCCCTTTGACTAAGGATCAGGGGACGAGGAAATGATTGCCCTTTGACTAGGCTTCAGGTCACAAAGGAAGGATTCGCCCCCTGAGCGTAGTCGAAGGGGGCAAGAAGTTAACTTAAAAGGAGGTCTCTAATGCGTATCATGAAAACGATTCTCGCAGTGATGGTCGCGGCTTTTTGTATAAATGCACAGGATTTAACGGCAGAGCAGAAGGCCAAGGTTGATGCTAAGGTGAAACTTTTCAGTGTGTGGGGAACCGATGCCAAGGTTGTAGAGGCTGTTAAAGCATTTAACGCCAATCCTCCTGCTGCAGCAAAAGAGATGACACAGGATAAATGGAAAACACTTACTCTGATTAGTCCTGAAATTAAAGCCTTTACAAAACATGAAGTTGCTGTTTATTTGAAGACAAAGAAGGATGAAACAGTCAGCGAATTGTTTGTATCCGGCGCAAACGGAACAAAGGTCGCTTTTTTTGCAAAAACTTCCAGCTGGTCGCATCTTGGTAAACCAAAACATGATGTTCCGATGACAGGCAAAACATGGGTTGGCAAAGTTGAAGTTGACGAGTCAACAGGTCTTCAGCAGGTTCAGGTTGCTTTTCCTGTTCTTGATGGTGGAAAAGCGATAGGTTCAATTGTTGTAGGGTTATCTTTAAGTAAGTTATAAAAAATGAGTGTACGTAAAAAAATGCTGCTATTAAGCGCAATGGGTGTCGTTCTGACATTCATTGTGCTCGCTGTCTCGTTTCTCTTGAATAGAGGGATCTCTTCCCGTCTGACTGAGGTAATGAATGTAAATGATTTGCGGGATGACAATCTTGTTGAAGTCATTATGAGTGTATCCAACTCACAGGGAACCTTGCAGAAGATTCTACGTGAAAAAGATGGCGATCTTTTAGAGCAATACATAGCAGAGTATGATTCACTGCTGATCTCTGCCGACAAATATATAGGCCTTGTTAACGGAGCGGCCTCATCAATTTTTGTTGAAGATCTGGACGATTTGAAAAATGTCAATAAATCACTGACGGAAAAGGCGCTTATTGGTGAACAGGCAATCGCACAGGAGCTCTTTGTAGAAAAATCTTCACCGCTTTTCACTAAAACCATAGTTGATATAAACGCATTCAGAGATGAGAGCGAGGCTGCTCAAAAAGCTGTAAGTGATAAAAGCATAGGCAGAATCAATTCTCTTTTCGTCATTTCTTTTCTGATTATGACCATTCTTTCAATCGCTGTTCTCTTTTTTGGCCGTTCGCTGTCAGCAAGTGTTTCGGTGCCGTTGAACAGAACTACCGAATTGTTGAAGGATATCTCTGAAGGTAATGGAGATCTCACAAAAAGGATGGATGTAAGAAGCGAAGATGAGATAGGCAAATTAAGTACCTACTTCAATGCCTTTATGGCTAAACTCCAGGGGATTGTAAAGGAGGTGTCGAACAACACATCTACATTGTCCACTGCAAGCGAAGAGATGTCAGCTGTTTCACAGCAGATTGGCGCTTCAGCAGAAGAGATGAGCGCTCAGTCACAGTCTGTTTCAGCTTCAACAGAACAGTCAAGTGCAAATATCAGAAGTATTTCTGCAGCAGCAGAACAGATGTCCGGTTCTGTAAATACTGTTGCCACGGCTATTGAAGAGATGAGTGCTTCGCTGAATGAAGTTTCGAAGAATTGTCAGAAGGAATCATTGGTTGCTGCCAAGGCAGATGTTGAGGCAAAGAGTACTCAGGCCCATATGGAAAAGCTTGGTGTTGCGGCTAAGCAGATTGGCAAGGTTGTCGAAGTCATTAACGATATTGCCGATCAAACAAATCTTCTTGCCCTTAATGCAACAATTGAAGCTGCAAGCGCTGGTGAAGCCGGCAAGGGTTTTGCAGTAGTTGCTAATGAAGTAAAGGAACTTGCCCGTCAGACTTCCCAGGCGACAGATGAAATACGCAATCAGGTGAATAGTATGCAGGGCAGTACTGCAGAGGCAGTCAAAGCTATTGAGTCAATCACAAAGATAATCGAAGAGATAAATGTTATTTCGCAGACAATAGTCAGCGCTGTAGAAGAGCAGTCTGCCACAGTGCAGGAAATTGCACGCACTATGGGTGGTGCGAGCAGCGCAGCAAATGAGATAGCTAGAAATGTTGGTGAAAGCGCAAAAGGGATGCAGGAGATTTCTTCTAATATAACAGGAGTCAATCAGGCGGCTAAGGATACAGCTTCTGGTGTTTCACAAATTAGAAGCAGTGCGGATGATTTGGCAAAATTGTCAGCTGGATTGAAAAGGATTGTTGATCAGTTTAGAGTTTAGCCGAGGGGGGCAGTAGGAGACAAAATGATGCGCTATGTTTTTTTTATTCTGATTTTATCTGTTGCTTCGTTTTCTGAAGAAACAGATTCCTCAAAAATCAAAGAGGCCATGGAAATCGGCGGCCTTGTCACACTTGACATATATGGTCCCGTAAAAGAGATGGATCACCCCTCTTTCGAAATAGGCAGCGTCTATCTTGGTGCTAATATGACCTTGTCTCCCGCTGTAACTGCTTCTGTAGTAATTGCCGCAGAAGGCAATATGGAGGCTTTGTGGATTGATCAGGCAATAGGTGTTTTGGCACCTGAAGGATCTTCCTGGTCTCTTTCTGCCGGTCAGCAGACTTTAAAGCATGGTCTGCTTACTACCCGCCTTATTTGCGATCCCTTAATTTTAGACTCGGTTGAATTAATAAATCCAGCTCTTACAGCAGATTACACTAAGGGTGTATTTACATATGGAGCAGCATTTACTGCAATTCCAACACTCAGTCCTGATACAGCATTAATAAATAATGATAGGCTTGACTGGACAGCTGTGTTAGCTCTGGACTATAACAATGAAGAGTCCATTCTACAGGCTGCCAGGTTGTCATCTCTAATAACAGACCGGAAGCAGGATATTGATTTGGCAGTAACGGCAACGCTTAAAAGTTTTACGTTGGATCTAGAGGCGTATTCTGTGCTGAATTCTAATCGACCGGAATTAGTGTCGGGAAGTTTTGCCGGTCTTTCATGGCAGGCTACGGAAAAACTGGCAATTGCAGGCCGGTATGACATGCTTTCTCCAGATCGTTTTAAAGATGCTGACAATAAAGTCTGTTTCGGAGCTAAATTTGATATTCGTGACGGTATTTTTTGTGCAGTAGAATTTGAACGTACATGGTTCAATAGCGGTGGTAATGAAAATGAGATCAATTTGCAGTTGGGGCTTGAAAACACAATCAAGCTGCCCGGATTCCACAGAGAAACTTTGACAAACAACTAAACGGGAAAAACATGGCTATACGCACTCTCATCGTTGACGATTCAGTATTATTCAGAAAGGTGCTCTCTGACGCCCTTGCTTCATTTACTAATGTGGAAGTGCTTGGAACCGCTCCTGGCGGTAAGCTTGCACTTAAAAAACTTGCACAGACTCCTGCCGACCTCGTTCTTCTCGATGTTCATATGGAGGAGATGGATGGCATTGAAACGCTTCGACAGATAAGAAAGGATTTTCCTGATACTAAAGTAGTAATGGTAAGTGGCATATCGACAAGAAATGCCGATTCAACCATTCAGGCCCTTGAAATAGGTGCTCTTGATTTCATTAGAAAGCCTGACGGGAAAGATTATGATGCAAATCTTGCAGAATTAAAAACAGATTTGCGCAGCGTCCTTAGGCTGATTGAGACAAAGCTCCTGGCTTCAAGCTCTCTGCGTCTTAAAAAAGAGACGCCAGCGTCAGCATCGCCCTCTATTTCACCTGTATCGGTTTCGCCGTCTCAACCCCAAAGAACTCCTTCCATAAGTGTTCCTCCTCCGGACTCATTTTCAGTCCTGGCGATTGGTGTTTCAACGGGAGGACCTGAGGCTTTGGCACGTGTTATTCCTCTTCTTCCGGCAAATCTTGGCGTTCCTGTGGTGCTGGTTCAGCATATGCCGCCGAACTTTACAAAATCGCTTGCTGACAGCCTCTCAAAAAAATCGAAACTGCCGGTTGTGGAGGTTCAGGAGGGAGACGAAATCATTCCTAACCGTGTTCATATTGCTCCGGGGGGGTTCCATTTTGTTGTAAAGGGTACTCCAACTGCCGCTAAAGTTTCTATAAATTCAGATCCGCCGGAAAACTCCTGCCGACCTGCAGTAGATGTGCTGTTTAGATCTGTTGCTGAAGTTTATGGCGACAGAGGTGTATTGGCAGTAATTCTTACAGGTATGGGAAATGACGGAATGCGCGGTGTTTCAGTGTTAAAGAGAAAAAAATGTTTTTGCCTTTCGCAAACAGAGTCCAGTTGTGTAGTTTATGGTATGCCTAAAGCAGTTGATGATGCACGACTAACTGATGAGTCGGTGCCGCTCGATAAAATGGCTTTAAGAATAGCGGAACTGATACAGAAAAGACGATAATATATTATGGCTTCAATATCTGCAAATGAATTTAAACTGCTGCGCGACTACATAGAGAAGAGTTGCGGTATTTTAGTTGGAGATGAGAAGGCTTACTTAATAGAGAGTCGTCTATCAAGTCTTATGGCCCAAAACGGCTGCAATACATTTGCTGAATTTTATCAGAAGGCTGCATCCGATAGAACCGTTGGTCTTCGAGACAAAATAGTTGATGCCATGACCACAAATGAAACACTCTGGTTTCGCGATACACATCCATATAAAGTCCTTGATGAAGTTCTTTTACGCGAATTTGCAGATGAAATAGCAAAAGGTAAAAGACGGAAAATTAGAATATGGAGCGCCGCCTGCTCAACAGGTCAGGAGCCTTATTCGATTTCTATGATCATTCAGGAATTTGCAAGAAAGTCATCAGTCCTCCCGCTGGAATATGTAGAGATTGTAGCAACAGATATTTCACCATCCGCCCTTTTTCTCGCAATGGCTGGCCGATACGATAAACTTTCTATGTCTCGCGGAATGACCGATGATTTTCGTGACCGATACTTCGATCAAACAGGAACTGTTTGGGCAGTAAAGGACAAAGTCAAAAAGATGGTCTCCTTCAAACGATTTAATCTGCAGGACTCTTTTGTGCCGCTTGGAAGTTTTGATTTAGTCTTTTGCAGAAATGTGGCCATATATTTCAGTGAACAGTTTAAGAGGGAGCTCTTCCGCAAAATTGCACAGATGCTTCGGCCAACCGGAATCCTGTTTCTTGGGGCTTCTGAATCCATGTCTAATTACAGCACTGAGTATCAGTTGATGACTCACGATAAAGCAATGTATTACAGAGTTAAGCAGGAGGGTAAGGTATGAAAATACTTTCAGCAGACGACTCATCTATGATCAGACGAGTTATCAGGGGTGCCGTTGAAATGGTTGGTCACGAGCTAGTTGAAGCGCGTGATGGTAAAGAGGCACTTGAAGTACTCGAGAAGCATCCTGACATCGGTCTGATTCTGCTTGACTGGAATATGCCAAATCTTGACGGATTATCTGTGCTCAAAGCTGTTAAAGCGGATGATCGATATAAAGCAATTCCCGTAGTAATGGTTACAACAGAAGTTGAAAAAAGTAAAGTTGTTGAGGCTATAAAAGCCGGTGCAAAAAATTATGTTATGAAACCCTTTTCACAGTCCGATCTTGTTTCAAAGATTATGGAAACAATAAGCGGATAAAAAAGAGGCAGGCGAATTACTATGGCAACTATCAAAGATAAAATTCTGGAACGTCTTGAAGGGATTGACGATCTGCCACCGGCTGGACCGCAGTTTCTTGAAACGCAGCGTCTTATCTGCGATGGAAAACATGATGCAGGTAAAGTCGCTTCTTACCTTGAAAAGGATTTAGCACTTTCTGCTAAAGTTTTACGAATAGCTAATTCAGTAGTTTATGGTGGCCGTTATGGTGAAATTGGCAGTCTGCCGCAGGCCATTGCCCGCCTTGGAATGGACGAAGTATGCCGGCTTACCATGGCGGTAAAAGCTATGGCTATCTTTGAAAAATCTTCAGGTGTAGTTGACCCAATGGAATTCTGGCACCACTCTATCGCTGTGGCTATGGTTACAAGGAATATTGTAGCTGTTTCTAAACATGTCAATTCCGATCCGGGTCAGACCTATATTGCCGGACTTATGCATGACATTGGCATATTTATAATGGATAGATATTTTCCAGATGTTTACAGAAAGGTGAGAGAGTCTGCAGCTGCTAAGGGTGAACTGGTTCACATTGCCGAAAAGCGGCTTCTTGGAATTGAGCATGGTGAAATTGGAGCTGTAATTCTGGAAAAGTGGCGTTTCCCCGAAGTAATAGTGACTGCCGTAAAATGTCACAATAGTCCTGACGAAGCAACAGACGCTGCACTGCAATTGACACAAATCCTTCATATAGCTGATTTTGCCTGTTCAGCAATTGGTGCAGGAGAGCCGGGGGATGCTGTTCCGCAGACATTTAGCCTGGGGGCTTGGCATGATTTGAATATCGATGCTGACTCGCTCTCAAAGATTGTGTCTGAGACAGAAGAGGAAATAGCAAAAGCCAAGATCATGATGAACATTAACAAGTAAATCTAACATAACATGCTAGTACTCCTTGTAAATACAAACAGGATAGTTGAGGGGCTCCTGCGAAATACACTGCAGGCCTCAGCACATACATTAAGAACTATAGCCATAGGTGATATTGAAACTCTGCTGATGCCGAAAATGGAGGACGTAGAGGTTAACGATGAATCATCCTCAAACGCTAATGAACAAGATACAATTAATGAGATAGATGCGTTGTTGTCAAGTGGAGATAAAGGTAAGAGCAAAGGGCAAAAAAAGATTATCCGGAAGTTGTCGCCGCCAATTATTTCCGCCGACTTTATTCTGTTCTATCCGCCGGACGATACAGAGAAAGCAAAGGCGGCTAATGTGCTTCTAAGAAGGGCAATTGCTTTCAGGGATGTTCCGCTGCTTGTATTGACTGAAATGTCAAAACTGATTACTGCAAGGGAACTTATTACGCTTGGCGCCGATGAAATTCAGAATCTGCCGGTTGCTCCAGAGGAGTTACTCATCAGAATTGAACGAATGTCAAGGCCAGTCGGCAGCCGTCTGCCGGTAATAACTAAGCTTATAAATCCATATATCAGCGCTGTGCTGGATATGATGACAACAATGGCCGGTATGCATGTTGAACGTAAGGATCTCTTTCTAAAGAAAAATTACCGTCTATTTGGCGACATTTCAGGAGTTATGAATTTTTCAGGACGTATTGAGGGCTCAGTTACTGTTTCATTTACAGAAGATCTTGCTAAAGAGGTGATTGCTAAAATCATGGGTATTACTCCTGCAGATATTTCAGATGACGATTTAAGAGATGGCGTAGGTGAAATAATCAATATTATTTCCGGCAATGCAAAAGCTTCACTGGCGGAGACTGAATTTTCTCATGAAATAGCGCTTCCGGCTGTAGTTCGAGGTGCCGGACACCATATCCGACATCCTGATGGTGCTCCTTGCATGGTTGTACTATTTGAAGCGGCAGGTAGGCCTTTTGCAGTTCTTGTCAGTATGTCAGTAAAAGGAAAAACAGCATGAGTTTTAGAACCCCCCTTGCCCCCCTTTTTTCAGAGCAAAAAAGGGGGGATGTTTACTTTGAAAAAAAAGCGAGTGATAAGGGGTGGGTTTTCTTAAAGGAAAGTGTATAAGATGAACGAAACACTCTTAGCGTCAACGCTAAATACATTCCAGACGATGCTCATGATTGAACTGACCCCTGTTACTTCTGAGCCATATCCTCCTATTGATTGTGAGTTCGCTGGCATGATAGGCTTTTCCGGAGATATTTCCGGAAACATTGCCATCTGTATGTCGCGCGCAACTGCAATGGAAGCTGCACTTGCTTTTGTGGGTGAACAGGTAACTGAAGATTCTGAACTTTCCGATTGCGTAGGTGAGCTTGTAAATATGATTGCAGGAAATGCAAAGTCCAGCATGCATGATATGAATGTCTCTCTTTCAATACCGGAAGTCATAATAGGCAAAGATATCAGGATAGATTTCTGCAGATTTAAAACGAAAACAGACCTCTATTTTGACTCATCGGCCGGTCCAATTCATTTAATCTTTACACAAAGATAACAGGATGCCTCCGGTTTCAGAATGATTCTTTATTATTCGCATATATTTTACCATATAGGACCGCAGTTAGTAGCTATCTTTATTTTGTCTCTCTCTTTAGCGTTAATGATGCGAAAGAGAGATATTCCTGCTGTAAATTCCTATTTGTTAATATTATTGGCTCAGATTCTTTGGCAGTTCGGCTATGCTGCCGAAATACTGTCGCCCAATTTAGAAGTGAAACTCTTTTGGGACGATTTTCAGTTTCTGGCGCTATTAATGTCAGTATATTTTATCCGCAGTTTTTCGTTGGTTTACAGCAAAACAGGTAAGTATAAGCGTGATATCTTCTGGTGGCTTCATCTTTTTGTCATATTCTCTTTCACAATAATTGTATCTCTGGGTCAAAATTCTGATTTGATCAGGTTCTCATATAGAGTGGGAGAAGGATCGTATAATGGCCGGCTGATTTATGAATTTGGTCTGGTATCCTGGTGCATATTTTTATATGCATATCTGCAGCTTGCCGCAGTAGTTTATAGAATTATTAAAAAACCGTCAGAAAAAGTTAAATCCAAACGTGTTTTAACAATTCTGCTGATAGTCAGTGTGGCAATACCGTACGTAGGTTTTATACTGCGGATATCTGGATTGTTCAATACTTACGAAAGAGATATTACACCATTTACGTTTTCGATTTCGAGTGCTGTTGCTGTAGTGGCAGTCTTAAGGTTTAAGTTGTTTGATTTTGAATCTGCGGCAAGGGATAGGCTTGTGGAGACCCTACGCATTCCGCTTCTGGTGTTTGATAATAACTGGTGCTTAGTCGATGCAAATCAGGCTGCAAAAACCCTATGCTCCCCGGACAGCAGCAATGGTAAATTAACATTGGATTCCATACTTCACTGTTCATCAAAAACAGCGGAAGATATCCGGTCAGGATTAAGAAGCGGAATAATGGAAACAATTTCTGATAGCTGTCAACATAGAGTTTTTGAATTTACAGTTGAAAATATCATAGAGGAAAATTATCAAGCTGGATGGATGCTTCTGCTTTATGAAGTGACTGGACGTGTCAATGCAGAAAGAGAGATATTGAAATCGAGAGAAGAATTGGAACTTCGTGTTTCAGAAAGAACGGGAGAATTGCAGCAGGCTCTGATAGAACGGCAGAGAGCTGAAGAGGAGGCCCGGTTAAGAGATTTGCAATTAATGCATGCTGATAAGATGGCTTCACTCGGTATTTTAGTTGCCGGAGTGGCTCATGAAATAAATAATCCGAATAATTTGATACTCTTTAATACAGATGTTCTGGCACGTATCATTGATGAAAGCTCTCCTGTCATTACTGAAATTATAGAAAATAGATCGGACTACAAGGTTGGCGAACTTAATTTCAGCGAGATAAGGAGTGAAGTTCCCAGATTGTTAAAAAGTATTAAAGAAGGTTCGTATCGCATCAAGGATATAGTGAACGGTTTGAAGAATTTTTCCAAAAGAGATGACGAAGAGCCGGTATTCCACTTTTCACTCAACAATGCACTTGATTCCGCGCTTATGCTGACGGGTAACTTAATTGAAAGGTCAACTAACTCCTTTCTTGTTCAAAAAGCCTCTTTGCTGCCGAGAGTTTTCGGTAAACAGAAACAGATTGAGCAGGTAATAATAAACTTAATAACAAACGCCTGCCAGGCTCTGGCATCAAAGGACAATTCAATAGTAATAACCACTGTCTATGATGAAAATGAGAAAACAGTAAAGCTTATTGTAAAAGACAGCGGCTGCGGTATATCAGACGAAAATATTAAGCGGGTGTTTGACCCCTTTTTTACTACGAAAAGATCGGCAGGAGGAACCGGGTTGGGGCTATCCATCTCCTTTAATATTGTAAAGGCGCATCATGGCGAGCTTAATATATTTTCTCCTGCAGGTGCTGGAACTGAAGTCACTCTTGTTTTGCCGGTTAACGGGGAGAATTTGATATGAATAGAGTCATTCTTATAGTCGATGATGAGACAGGTTTTCTCCATTCAGCGGCACTCTCTCTTAAGTTGGCTGGATACAGCTGCGTGGAAACATTGTCTGATCCATCAGAGGTTCTGCCCCGACTTGACAGAGGAGGGGTTGATCTGCTTTTTCTGGATATAATCATGCCGAACGTGTCTGGCATGCAACTGCTTACAGAAACACAGCAAAAACATCCGGATGTCACAGTCGTTATGATCACAGCGCTTAATGATGCTAAGACCGCATTGTCGTGCATGAGGCTTGGCGCCTTTGATTATTTAGTCAAGCCTTTTGAAGAAAATGAACTCTTAAATGTTGTGAGAAAAGTTTTTTCAAACCGTGATGCACAGGAACTTTCAAGTTCGCTGAGGCGCTCAGTTCTCGAGAGCAGGCTTCATACAATGGAGTATTTCTCTGCAATAAACACAAATCATCCTGTTTTACTTTCTGCGTTTCGATATGCTGAAGCTTTGGCTCCGACAGATTTCCCAATATTGGTGACAGGAGAAACAGGAACCGGTAAAGAACTGATGGCAAGAGCGATTCATAAAGCTTCCGGCCGAAAGGGAGAGTTTGTTTGTGTAAATGCGGGCGGAATTGATGACACGGTGCTGAATGATACACTGTTCGGACATGTAAAGGGAGCTTTTACAGGTGCGGATCGTGACAGATCGGGATTGATAGAGTCTGCCGCAAGAGGAACGCTCTTTCTTGATGAGATTGGTGACTTAAAGCCGGAATCTCAGATAAAACTTCTAAGGTTGTTGCAGGAAGGTGTTTATTATCCAATCGGTTCCGACAGAGCGAAAAGATCAACAGCCAGAGTTATTGCGGCAACTCACCGTAATTTAAAGCAGCTTATTGACAAAGGGCATTTCAGACTGGATCTTTTTTACCGTCTTCAGGCACACGAACTGCATCTTCCTCCTCTTCGTGAGCGGCCTTCAGATATTCCGTTGCTGGTTCACCGTTTTGCAAGCGATGCGGCTGAACGCATAAAAAAAGAGACTCCAAATATACCGCAGGATATTTTTGTTCTGCTGGCTAACCATTCGTGGCCGGGAAATGTGCGTGAATTGCAGGGATTAATTTATGACGCAGTAAGCAGAAGCAGCGGAAAAACGATATCGTTGGATGTCATAAAGGATAAGATTTGCGCAGATACTCAGATGGTTGGAAAAGAACAGGTTGCGATTACTGCAGACAATGAAACATACAATATTCGGCCAGCGCTATTTCCGGGACCTTTACCAACGGTAGAAGAGGCTGAAATGCAGTTGATTCAGGAAGCACTCAGAAGAACAGATGGAAACAAGACCCTTGCCGCAGAAATGCTTGGACTTACCCGCCAGACTCTTATAAGAAAATTAAAATAGTTACAGTGTAACAATTTGTTACGCTACGAAAAATACCAAAGAATCCATATTTTCCTAAATATCAACTACTTATGTCGCTTGTCATAAAGGCATAAGGCTTGCATGTGTCAATAATAGCCCTTTTGTTGTGACACATTTTGTTGCACTTGCATTTAAACTATAAAATGAGGAGATTTGTTATGAAGTTTGGGATTGTCGTTGCCATGTTGGCCGTTTCTTCGATTGTTTTCATCTTGGCATGCTCTGATTCTGATAATCCAGTTGCACCTCCTGCTGCAACTGTTCCTGATTCTGCTGCAATTATAAGTATGACTTTTGATACGGCAACTGTAGGCAGTGCAAAACAGGCTAATATTTCTGTAAAAGTGAGTGGCCCTGTTTCTCAGGGAAATTACTACACAGGCTATAAGCCGGCAACTGATTTTGCAGTTTGGATTGAAAACAGCGCTGGTAAATATATCAATACAGTAAAAGTTTCAAAAGGCAGTGCTAAGATTGGTGATTATGCTGCTCATGAAGCACATCTTCCAATTTGGCAGAAAAGCAGCGGACTTGACTTAAATAAAGTTACAGTACAGCTGGATACAGCAGGAATACCGGTTGTTCTTGATGGGTTAACTGGTGCAAGTTTGAAATGCCGCACAACAGCTGGCTATGATACGACCATGACACTTGTTTGGTCTATGAGAGATTCTGGAAAAGTTGCTGTCCCTTCCGGCTCCTATTTCCTCTGTGTTGAAACAGCAAATATTATCAAAAATAAAACTGGTTCAACAGGTGCTGATAGTGTTGTTATGACCATTAACAACAACTACAGGAAAAAGAGCATTGTTTTCTAAGTTAGTAATAACAGTGTCAATTGTTGCCATGCTATTCGGGCTTTTACAATGTGAAAGTTCGACTGGCGGTAGCGTAAACAGAGTTGTTCCAGTTGACAGTTCAGCAACTGACGGCGAAACAGGAGCTTCACCATAATGTCGCATGAATTACATCATCATGAAAAACACCAAGATAAGCATCACCATGATAAGCATCATCAAGAGCATCTGACATCTTCCGAAGAAGCAGAAAAAAAACGTAAGCTCTATATTAAAAACAAGATAAGGTTGGCTGTTGACATTCTGATGCTGATTAGTTTTGCTGTTCTTGCTTTTACTGCGTATGTAAAAATGCCATTTAATTACGATCGTTTTTTTACCTATGAGCAGGAGGTCTTTGATTTTAAGCTTATGTCGCTTCTGCACGATTATTCCGGAATTGTCTTTCTTGGCGCAACTGTTGCACATCTCATATTGTCCAGAAGAAGGTTGCAGTATCTCATAAAGCACGGTAAGTAGAAAGGGTTTAAAAGCATGAAGAAAATATTAGCCTTGACATTATTTCTGCTTTTGCTTTCAGGAAATATTTTTTCTGAAAGCTCTGTAAATGTCGGTGGGCATATGGCATTGTCAATGTTCGATCTTGCTGCCGGCACATCAACATACATGAAGGACAAAGACAGCTCGGCAGTTGATTATGCTGGTTTCAAATTTCTTCGTTTCATGCTGTTCATAAAGGCCTCTTTATCTGAAAAGGTATTAGTTGATATTCAGCCGATTTTTGAAACAAGAACTGATGGAACAACCGGAGCGACACAGAAGTTTCCTGGAACTTATAAGGACTCTGCCATGTCCGTAATCATTGGTAAACAGAGAGGACTAAGTCCTAAGGTTGATTTTCAGGGATTTAACAGAGCAACGGCTAAAATGGTTCTTGGCGGCGGTACCGAACTTTCGTTTGGTTATGTGCATCCCCGGTTTACCTGGGATTACGGCAATGAACTTTTCTGGGAAGATGAACTTAATGCAAATCCATTTTCGCTGGATCTGTATTTAGGAAATCTTGATGCCGTCGGATTTGAAGTGGTTCACTATTTTGAATTGGCTGACGGCAATTTCACCATTCCGTTTTATGGGTATGTGCTTAATGGTGCAGGAGAACCTGGCGGCGGGTCTGTAATTGAAAACAACAACTCACCTTTTGGCATGGTGCATATTGAGCCTGAAATCGGCTCTTTAAAATTACATTTGTCTGTTGGCGGGGGTGTTTGGGACGAAAAGAACTCGAAGCTTGCTGCCCGTGCTGCTGTAGGTCTATCGTTTTCAGATGGTCCATTTTCTGCAAGAGCTGAAGGTGCAGTAGGTTATTGGGACAGCCTTTTATATGATTCGAAAGACGCTGCAATGCCCTTTGGCGGTTATGCAAAATGTTTCTATAAGGTGTCTAAGAATCTGAGGCTTTCATTGGCTGGAAGTTTTGACTACCATAATTTCATTATGCCGTTTCAGCCCCATGCAGGCAAGGAACAGTGGATTGCCGTTTCGCCGGGCCTGCAGTTGACAACATCACCTGGTTCCAGGGTTGTCTTTCAGCTTGATCTTGCACAAGGTATTTACGAACCGTATAAAAATAACGGAGTTGAAACTTACGAACGATACGATAGAACCATAAGTTATGTTCATCCGACAATCGGCTGGCGTTTAACATTTTAAGAGGTGAATATGGTAAAAAGAGTTATTATTGCTGCATCACTCCTGCTTTTTCTCGCTCCGCTTGCATTTTCAATAGAGCTTTTAAGCGAAGAACAGGCTGTGAAAAGAATGTTCCTGACTGCTGACAATGTAAAGCAGGAAAAAAAGACTCTCACAGCACCGCAGATAGAAGAGCTTAAAAAGAAGCTGGCTGGTAAACTTTATGAAATAAAAAAGCCGGATGGTCAGTCTGAAAATGAATTCACCTTTCACATCGGCTCAAAGGGCGGTGCTGTTACCGGTGTTGCAGTAATACTTTCTGAAATTGACAGGTGGGGACCGCTTAAGTTTATTATTGTAGTAGATCCGGCAACCGGCAAGGTTGAAAATATGGCTATGCTTGAGTATATCGATCAGCGTGCTAGAAATCTTTCAAACCGCAACTATCTTAAAAATTTCTTTGGCAAAGGGCTTGCCGATCCAATACAGATTGGTAAAGATGTAGACGGTTTGTCCGGTGCCACAGTTTCCTCAGAAGTGTTGGCGCATATGGTTCGCAAAGCAATTGCTCTCGTTGTAGGTCATGCAAAATAAGAGTCACACTCTGGAGGCAGAACGATGAGAAAGATCACATTCGGGGATCTTTTGAAAAGGCCGTTTAAGACCATTCGTAACAGATTAATGGTTGTTGGTGCGCTTTTTATCATTGGCTTTGCCATTTTTCTTGTCAAGCAGTACTGGTTTGTTGAAAAGGTAAGGGTTGGCTCTCCTCTCTATGACAGGATCACAGCATACAGGTTTATTCTTCAGGACATTTCATCGATATCGAGCGATATCAATGGATTGAATAATGCCTTTGCAACTCTCTCAAACGAAACAGATATGGGCCGTGTTGAAGATGGCATTGCAGAACTTGATAATTACAGAATGAATGTAATAAATATCATTGCTCAGTTAAAAGAGGCTGCAAAAAAAGAGGATGGCGATTTCCAGAAAACTGTTTCTGAATTGGAAACTGCATGGAATGATTATGCGAATGGCGGCGATGAAAAAATAGTTATGGCAATGGTTGATAACCGTGCTTCAGATGCTCAAGGGTATGTTCAGGGCGAGTTTGCTGAACTCTTTAAGAATCTTCAGTTGAAGTCAGACGCTACCAAGGGTTCGCTCAATAAAATGGTTGATATGCTTGAAAATGAAGCATATTCTCTTGTAAAGACAGGCCGGTATGCTGATGTTGTTGGGTCCATAATCCTGCTGGCCGTTCTTCTCGCTGTAATCGCGCTTATAGCCCGTTCTATACTTAAGCCGCTTGCAGGGCTTAATCTGGCCCTTAAGGATATTGCAGAGGGTAACGGCGACTTGACAAAGAGGCTCCATATTGCATCAGATGATGAAGTAGCGTCGGCAGGTCATTCCTTTGATAAGCTGCTTGATAAATTAAAAGTGATGATTGTCCAGATTCAGGAAAATGCCTCCGGTTTAAATAACGCTGCGGATGGATTGTCTTCACGATCAGATAAAATTGCATCTGCAACAGATGGTATAAAATCGGCAACCCATCAGGTTGCTTCATCTACGGAACAGGCGGTAAATAAAATTGGTTCAGTTTCCAATGGCGCCGAACAGATGTCCGGTTCGGTTGGTGAAATTGTCCAGTCGATTCACAGTATTGAAGGAGACCTCAAACGCATAGAGGGCCACTGTTCGGAAGAGCTTTCAATTGCCAAAGAGGCAGGTAAAAGTGCAGCTACCGCTGAGGCGATGATGGATAATCTTAGAAAGTTAAGCGGAGAGATTGGTAAAATAACTACTACTATAAATGGCATAGCTGGCCGGACCAGGCTTCTTGCGTTAAACGCAACCATAGAAGCGGCAAGTGCCGGTGAGGCAGGAAAAGGTTTTGCAGTTGTAGCGGGAGAGGTAAAAGAACTTTCCGGGCAGACAACAGCAGCTACAGCCAGTATTGAAAGCCAAGTTTTGCAGATACAAAAGATTTCATCACAGTCAGAGGCGGCAGTTAAAGCGATAGCAGATACTCTGATCCGTGTTGAACAGCTTTCACAGCAGGTTTACAATTCGGTTGAAGAAGTTACCAACAGGTTGTCGAATATTTCAGAGGCGGCAGGTGGTGCAGGCAGTGCTGCGCATACTGTTGCCGGAAGTGTTCAAGCAGTTACAGATGAGTTGTCTGGTGTTTCCGGGAAAATGCATGAGGTTGACGGAAGTATGACTCATGCTGCTGAAGGTATTGCAGATATACAGCTTCATGCCCGTCAAATGAAGGACTTAGCCGGCGAGTTGAATGCTATCGCCGGCAGATTCAAGATTTAATCAGTATTCAAAGCTCCACCAGTACCAGGCGTTAAGACCAACACTGATAGTTTCGCCTGACTTAAATCCACTGATCGGCAGAGAAAGTGAAAACTGGTGTGGCGTATCTTTTACTCCAAACCAAAAACCCGGGTCAATTGAGAAGTTTACTTCCGTTTCAAAATAGCCATAACTTACATATGGATTAAATTCAATGAATGGATAAAAAATATCCGGTATCATCTTGTAAACAACGCCGTGACTTGCCCAGATGTAGCCCTCTTTAAAATCAGACGCAGTAGACAGATCTATAGCTGCGTTAAGTTCCAGTACAATCTTATCAAGTTCTTTGCACAGGTGAATTTGAGGAGAAAGTTCCAATGCTTCAAAGTCTGTTCCGAGTTTAAGAGCAAGAACAAAGTTGTCGGTTAGTGCATATCTAGGCATAACCTCGATACCTGCCCAAGTAAAATCACTTAGAGGTTCAAATTTTGACAGGTTAAGTACAACATCAACCTTGTCGCCAAAGCCGAATGCTGTATTGAGGTCTAGAGTTGATGAACCGAGGCCGTCAATGGCACCGCCCCAGATTGTTGGAGCAACAGCAATAGTCTTTGCCCCTGTCATTGTTGTCCAGTTTGTGTATGTGTATGAAAATGAGAGTGAAGAAGCAACCAAAACAAGAAGTCCGATAAGTTTTGTTCTCATGGTAAATCCTTTGGGTTAAACAAAAAACCACCATCAATTTGATGGTGGTTTTTATAAACTACATATTATTGATTAATCAGCCAAGTCTTTTTTCAAGGCCAGCAAGTTCATCAGCAAGCTCTTTTGGTAGCTTTTCACCGAAGCGTGCGAAGTGTTCCTTGATTGATACAACTTCATTTTTCCATTCAGTTGTATCGACTCTGAGAAGCTCTTTCATGTCTTCGGCTGTTACCTTGGTTCCGCTGATGTCAATAGCATCCTCTGTCGGCATGAAACCGAGAGGTGTATCAACAGCCTTGCCTTTGCCGGCAACGCGTTCGCAGATCCATTTGAGTACGCGGCTGTTTTCGCCGAAACCTGGCCATAGCCACTTGCCTTCTTTTGTCTTGCGGAACCAGTTAACGTAGAAAATCTTAGGCAGTTTGTCTGCACTTGTTTTGCCGCCAACTTTGATCCAGTGGGCAAGATACTCACCCATGTGATAACCGCAGAAAGGAAGCATAGCCATAGGGTCACGGCGGACAACGCCGACTGCACCGATATTGGCAGCTGTAGTTTCAGAACCTACAATAGAACCCATGAAAACACCGTGGTTCCAGCTTCTGGCTTCATGAACAAGAGGAATCGTTGATGGACGGCGACCACCGAAGAGAATTGCACTGATAGGAACGCCTTTCGGGTCTTCCCATTCCTTTGCAATCGATGGACACTGGCTTGCAGGTGTTGTAAAGCGTGCATTTGCGTGTGCAGCAGGATCTTTACCGGCGCGATCCCACTCCTTGCCTTTCCAGTCGATAATCTTACCGGCAGGTGCATCGTAACCGATTCCTTCCCACCAGATATCTTTGTCTTCTGTAAGAGCGGCGTTTGTATAGATTGTGTTCTTCTCGATCGTTCTCATTGCATTCGGATTGCTGTCCATTGATGTTCCCGGAGCAACACCGAAGAAACCAGCTTCAGGGTTGATGGCATAAAGTCTGCCGTCAGCACCGAACTTCATCCATGCAATGTCGTCTCCGACCGTTTCGACTTTCCAGCCTGGAATTGTCGGGATAAGCATTGCGAGGTTTGTTTTACCGCAGGCAGATGGGAAAGCTGCAGCTACAAATTTACGTTCGCCGTCTGGACTTGTGATTGCAAGAATGAGCATGTGTTCTGCAAGCCATCCTTCGTCGTGAGCCATAACAGAGGCGATACGGAGAGCAAGGCACTTCTTACCGAGAAGGGCGTTTCCGCCGTAACCGGAACCGTATGACCAGATTGTGCGCTCTTCAGGAAAGTGGGAGATGTATTTCTTTTCGATAGGAGCACATGGCCATACATTGTCTGTTTCACCAGCAGCAAGAGGCTTGCCTACAGAGTGAAGGCATGGGATGAATTCGCCGTTGCCCAAGACTTCAAGAACCTTAGTGCCTACGCGTGTCATGATGTGCATGTTTATGACAACATATGGAGAATCAGTAATTTCAATTCCGATTTTAGCAATAGTGGAGCCGATTGGACCCATGCTGAAAGGAATAACGTAGAGTGTTCTTCCCTTCATGCAGCCGGAATAGAGACCTTTCATTGTCTCTTTCAGCTGATCCGGATCGATCCAGTTATTCGTAGGTCCGGCAGCTTCTTTTGTTTTCGATGCAATGTATGTACGATCTTCAACGCGGGCAACGTCAGATGGGTCGCTTCTGAAAAGAATTGAGCCGGGACGTTTTGCCGGGTTAAGCTCTGTTGCTAACCCTAATTTCTTGAGAAGAGATACCATTTCATCGTACTCTCTCTTTGAGCCGTCACACCAGACAATTGAGTCAGGCTGGCAGAGGTTCTTTACTTCTTCGACCCAAGCCAGAAGCTTGGCGTTCTTTGTTGGAGCGGACATTTGTGTCGTTCCTTTACAGTTAATGGTTAAAAAATTAATGGGCTAATTTTAAAAGGAGAGAAGAACATGGTCTGCCGAATGAATTTGACTGGGCAAACCGGACTAAGATAGTAATTTTAAACGGGGGTAGGCAATTAAGATTTTGGAAATGTTGGAATCATTCAAAATTTTATCTGAGTAAATGAAATGTCATTTATTCCTGATTCAAGCTCAAGAAGAGAGGTATAATTTTCAATATTCACTGAGTCTGGTAGCATGACATATGCATTAGAAAAAATCCAGCGCGAGCCGTTTGCTACACCATAAATGTTCATAGCTTTGTTGATAAGTGTTCCGTTTTCGTATGAGGTAAACGAAAAACCGGTTCGTGTTTTGTATAGATATTGATCACCATCTTCGCCGGGAAGATTACTTTTAGGACCGCTTAGCAGTGAGTAACCGGTTAAAACATCAAAAGTTTCATGCCGTCTGAAGAGTCTGGCTTCACCATCAGGTTTGCTTAAGAATCGGTTGTAGTACAGTTCACCGAAAAGTAGAATCGGCTTCCCTGAACGCAAAACAGATCTGATAACCGGCGGCTCAGTTGTGGAAATTGAATAAACAGATAAGTTGTCTTTCTTGAATAACCCAAGATAGTATTTAGGATCAATTTTTGGGGTGTCCATATCCTGTGTTCTTGGGACTGCCGCTCTTTTTTCCGAAAGAAACTCTATTTTTGCAGATGGAGTATAGAAGGCTCGTACTGCATGAAGCATTCTATCTTGTAATTCAAAGAAATGGCCTTCCGGTACCATTTGGAGGTCAATGCTCCGAAACTCATTTACAATCTGCTGCTCAATTGCTGTTGTAAGCTCTATTCCTTTAACTGTAAAACTCTCTTTCCTGTTCTGCGCTTCGTCAATTTTTCCGTCAGGATTTACAAAAACACCTGAACAGTCAAAAACAAGCATTAATGCTATGATTGAGAGAAGGAAGAGGGTATATGGGCGCATAAAAATGAGCCTTAGTTATATTCCCAGTTGAGCGTACGGGGACGGAGAGTGTCGTTTACTGTTTCCAGTTTATATCTGCATGTGATGACTGTCTTCATGTTTCCGATAAATCCGGTTGATCTGGCTAAAAAGGTGCTATCGGCTATTTTTTCGATTTCTACGGTAAAAAGCCCCTCTTTACCCTCTTCATACCTTACGTTTTTAAAACCATCACTCCAGTCGGGCTTTTCAGAGATCTTGTTCAGCGCCATTGTCATGCCATGCTCGGCCATTTCCTGGGCTAATTTTTTATCAGCATCACGCTGGGCGATCTGACCTTTTACATAATAGACTATGGTTCCAGCCAGGATTACGAGGGTCAAAAGTGACACAACAAGTATAACTGTGGACTGAATAGCCCCTCTTTCATTTTTTAACATGAAAAGAACATATAAAATTCACTCCTATTTCTGCAATTGAAGCGATGGGTATTCAATAATTATCTTAAAATTCTCGAAACATTACTATTTAAAAAGGGATATCCTAAAATGGCAGCTCTCACACAAAAACAGAAAGATGAATTTTTTGCGCTTGCATTAAAAGGGGCAGACTGGTTCGTTAATACTCAGCTCGGTCATCACCGTGCAAAATGGAATGGAGACTACGGCCGCTTCATGTATTACTACTATATGCCTGAAAAGAAGCATGTACCCGGCATCAGCTGGACTTCCGGACGTGCGATATTCACACTTGCTGAAGCATACAAACTTACAAATGATCAGAAATACCTCGATGCAGCTATGATTGGCTCAAGATGGGTTGAGGCTATGCAGGTTCTTGATCCCGCTTTACAGTCGTATGGAGTGATGAAAGAGTTCACACCGCAGGGCGATTACGCAGGAATTCTTGACGGAGCACAGGCAGCCTCCGGTATAATTCTCCTCGGAAAGGTAACTGGAAACAAGACCCTTTTACGAAAAGGAAAGGCATTTTGCGACTTCATGGTCCGCCATTTCAAAGAAGATGAGGGTATGGTTTCTCAGGTTCATTTCTATCCCGAAGAGAGAATTCTGTACGGTATTCCTTATGCAAATAACGCATGCGGTCAGGCAGCAGCCATCCCGCTGTGGCATATGTACTGTATTGACAAAGACGAAAAGTATCTGCGCGTAATAAAATGGGCTGCCGATTACATACTTGCCTGTCAGCGTGCCGATGGTGCAATGAATTTTGTTAAGGATATCAGAAGCGAAGAGCCTCCTGCACCGAACCACCACTGGGGTCAGGGTGTCGGAGACGAAAAATATGTTTTCCATAATGATGATGGAATCATGGTGATTGTTCTTGCCGCTTACATGGCGACAAAGGATAAGAGATATCTTGATTCAGCAGTTGCCTATGCCGACTGGATGGTAAATACTGAAGTGCCGCCCCGCCCTTTCTGCGCTTTCCCGTTAAAAGCTAATAATGTGCTTGATATAGGCAAAGTTGCCGGTAAGGATTACACCTCATGGGTTTTGGATAATCTGCAGGACCATCTGCTCTGTCTTCAGGTGAACAATCCGGACGATCTTCAGGCTAATGGCGGTTTTGCAGGTGAGGATGAGGAGCATGAAGGGGGTATCTTCGGAGGCAGATCTCTTGATTATGTAAACACAAGAAACACCTGTTATGCTACAGGAACTCTGCTCCGTCTTTCCGGCAGGGGAACCGGCTCAGGATTCTCTGTTTATGGATTATGAGTATTTATAGTGTATAGATAGGTATATTGTTCTGTAATAATGAATAGAAAACGAACCTTTATTTTTCAGCTGCTCTTTCTGGCTGCTGTTCTTACCGGACTCTTCTTTGCAATCCGCTATTGGACTATGGGGCCGTTGCGAGAGAGTCTTATTTCTGAAAAGGAGAGAGAGATCCGTCTCTCTTTGCCGGAAATACAGAAGACGATAAAGGAAAGTGATTTTCAGGAACCTCGGGAACTTATCGGCTCTATCACCAAAGAACTTCGCGGCCGGTTTTCACTTCTTAGGGTAGTCGTTCTTGATACAAAGGGAAGAATTCTTTCTGCTACAGAAGGCTTTTCAGAAGTAACAGTTGAACATGCGCCGGAGGCTCTTTCATGTCTTGATGCCAGACAGGTTGCCTTTTACCGGCCATCAAGAGAGCATGCACTCAATCTTGTGATATCCGATCCGCTGCCAGGTCCCTGCAGAGGCGGAGTTCTGGTCTCTTTCTCGACTTCGGATGTTGATGACATGCTAAGTCAGATTGCTTTCCGTGCCACTCTTGTTGCTGCGCTTTTTATCATTTTCCTCTTTTCTGTCGAAGTGTTTCGTTTCCATACTCTCGCGGGGGCCTGCTCCGATTTGCGGCGAGGTTTCTCCTTTTTGCGGGAGGGCATTCATGTATTCGAACCTAAAGGTGTTTCCGGCGGAGCAAAAGATCTTGTCTCTGATTTTAAAACAGCACTGACAGCAGAAAAGGATCGTGATTTACAGCGTAATATACTTATTGAAAAGTCAAAAGCCCTTGCAGTTCTACGCAACAGAGATGAGCTGCATGCTAAACTTTTTGCAGATCTTAAAGATGCAATTGCAGTTGAGCAGCAGATTCTCATGGAAATCAGCGATGATGTCCTTGTTGTTACAGCTGTAAACGGTTATTCCACGTCTGTGGTGCAGGTAGGCGAGGCATACAGGGCAAATGAAGATGTGTTTAACGAGGCTATGGAATTCGGCCGCCCATTGATTATAGATGATCCTTCAGAGATACAGCAGAATCAGGGATACAGAGCAGTCTTAGCAAAATCCGGAAACTCAGCGCTTCTTCCTCTCACGCTTGGAAATGAGGTTGTAGGGCTTCTGCATGTTGCAAGGCCATCCGAAAGAGGGTTCTTTACAACAGCAGAAATGGAAAAGGGAGCAATTCTTACTGGTGGTGCGGCTATTGCAATTCTGCACGGCTCCTCTCCGCAGGAGGGCAATAAGCTTTCTGAACAGCATCTTCCGGTAATCCGCCATTTCAGGGATGCTGCAAGTTTTCAGGCGGCTTCAATACCGCTGTTCGGGAAAAATGGTTCGTGGTCGGAATGGTTTGCTCTCGGAAGCGAAAAGGGAGGCGACATAACCCTTGTCTGTGCCTCTTCTGAAAGAAGCTCTCTTCGTCTTCCGCTTCGGCACAAACTTGAGGGCATACTTGCGTCAACGGCGCAGCTTAAACGGCAGATAGGCAACCTGTCGCTCTTTTCTCTCTCAACAATATCAAAAATGAAGCAGGGACCTGAACGGGATAAGCTGATGGATCTCTTTAAATACTCTCCTTTCTCAGTTGAAGGAATTGAAGAGCTGATAAAGGCTGCGTTAGGTGCGGAGGCGGGAGCGGTAAATATAGATGTCATCCGTTTTGATTCCAGACGTGCCCTTATTCACTCTCATTTGTACAGGTTTATCCTTTATACGGTCGGCCGGAACG
Organism: Fibrobacterota bacterium; assembly: GCA_016788315.1. Lineage (GTDB taxonomy): Bacteria > Fibrobacterota > OXYB2-FULL-49-7 > OXYB2-FULL-49-7 > JAEUSG01 > JAEUSG01. Next base: position 42,210 of record JAEUSG010000203.1, read on the forward strand.
GAGCCAGGATTATTTCCGAATTTCCGGCTAAGTTTGATTCAGAAGCGCTTTATGTTGTTCTTCCCGATTCATTCCCGGGCGCAGCTGATTTGTCATTGAATGCGCGTACAGACGATTTAAATTCACTGTTAACAGAAATAAGAGCCAAAACAGCTGCCGGGGACACTCCTTCGGCTATAAACACACCTGCCGCGCTTGTTCTTTGCAGTGCCATAGCTTAGGGTCCAAGTAATGAGCCTGCTTTTCAATAACATTATAGCGCGAAAACTGCTCGAAAAATTTCTCGTGGACGGGTCTAACGGCGCAGTTGTAAAACTAAGTGAACTCCATATAAATACGATGAATAAAGAGGCCTCTCTTGCGCTTCTGCTGCAGGGTGAAACTGAGCCCTTAACGGTAAAGATAGCGGGCTACTCCTTTGGGGAGGGAAATGTCCTTTTTATCCGGGAAATCAGCGCCTCAAAACCATGGGTTGAGACAATTCTTAAGAGCCTTTTATCTGCTTCGGAAAACCGAATTAATCTGCCGGATTCCCCCCTCTCCGCCGTTGTCTCAAAACTTCTTTGAATGATATAAAATCTGCCATAATCATCGGCGGAAAAATGTATTTTAAGTGATGGAAAAAGCGAGCGGAAAAAGATACTGCCGGGTGCCTGAAAAGGTGAGTGATACTGTTAAGGAAATTATGACTGCTCCCGGTGTCCGCCGTATGGAATTTGAGTGGATGCTCTTTTCAAAATGGCAGGAAATAGCAGGAGAGGCTATAGCCGAAGCGTCAACACCTGTTGACATAAGGGACGGAGTGCTTCACTTGCGTGTTGACAACTCGGTATGGAGAACAGAACTTCACTATATGAAAGCTGATCTCATTGAGAAACTAAATAAAATTGCCGGACAAAAATTGATTAGCAATATACTTTTCAGATAGACTAACAAGAGGTGATGCAAATGGCAGAGAACGAAGAACAGTACGAAGACAAAAGCAATTACGGTGCGGATAATATCAAGGTGCTCAAAGGGCTTTCTGCAGTACGCAAGCGCCCTGCTATGTATATCGGCAGCACCGGCATAAAAGGTCTCCACCATCTCGTATTCGAAGTTGTCGACAACTCCATTGACGAAGCGATGGCTGGTTACTGTACCCGTGTTGATGTTGTTATCCATAAAGACAACTCAATTACTGTAACCGATAACGGCCGAGGCATTCCTGTCGACATGCATGCTTCCGAAGGCAAGTCCGCTCTTGAGGTTGTTCTTACCGTGCTCCACGCGGGCGGTAAGTTCGAAGAGGGTTCATACTCCGTTTCCGGCGGTTTGCACGGCGTTGGTGTTTCCTGCGTAAATGCTCTGTCGTCATGGCTTAAGGTGACAGTTCACAGACAGGGTAAAATCTGGTTCCAGTCATATCAGCGCGGTGTGCCTGATGAACCTGTTAAGTCAATTGGCGAATCCAAAAAGAACGGTACAATTGTCTCCTTCCTGCCGGATATCCAGATCTTTGCCGAAACTCAGGAGTATCATTACGACATTCTCTCTCAGCGTCTTCGCGAACTTGCTTTCCTGAATAAGGGAATCACAATAACTCTGAAGGATGAAAGAGATGAACGTTTCCATGAGTACTGCTATCCCGGCGGTCTTGTCTCATTTGTAGAATTTCTTAACGAGAACAAGGCTCCGCTTTATAAAGAGGCAATTTATATCCAGAAAACCTCTAATGATATTCCCGTCGAAATTGCAATGCAGCACAACGACACATATCAGGAGAATATTTTTTCGTTTGTAAACAATATCAATACTGTTGACGGTGGTACCCACTTGGCGGGCTTCAGAACAGCTTTTACCAGGACAATAAACAACTACGCAAACAAGAACAATCTCTTAAAAGGTAAAGGCAAAACCAAGGATATCGATCTTACCGGTGAAGATGTCCGTGAAGGACTTACCTGCGTGGTGAGTGTTATGATCCGCAATCCTCAGTTCGAAGGTCAGACTAAGGGAAAACTGGGCAACAGTGAAGCGAAAAGTGCTGTTGAATCTGTTGTCGGCGATGTTCTCGGAACCTTCTTTGAAGAGAATCCTTCCATAGCCCGTAAAATTGTTGAGAAGTGTATTTCCGCCGCTGTTGCGCGCGATGCCGCACGTATGGCAAAGCAGCTTGCAAGACGTAAAGGTGTTCTTGAGGGTGGTGGACTCCCAGGAAAACTTGCCGACTGCAGCGGACGCGATCCAAGCATGTGCGAACTCTTCCTGGTTGAGGGTGATTCCGCCGGCGGCTCTGCAAAGAGCGGACGCGACAGAGGCTTTCAGGCCATTCTGCCGCTTAAGGGTAAAATTCTCAATATTGAAAAGGCGCGTATCGACAAGGTACTCGCTAATGAGGAAATCAGAACTATCGTTCAGGCTCTCGGAACAGGTATTTCTGAAGATGATTTCAGAATCAACGACCTCAGATATCACAAAATAATCATCATGACCGATGCTGATGTTGACGGTTCGCACATCAGAACTCTTCTGCTTACCTTCTTCTTCAGACATATGCCTAAGCTTATTGAGAATGGTCATATCTATATTGCGCAGCCACCTCTATTCAAGATTGAAAAGAAAAAGGGCAAGAGCAAATTCCATAAGTATGCCTTCAACGAAGCAGAAAAGGATCGCATTGTTAAAGAGATGAATGTTGAGAAAGATTCAGAGCTTGTCATTCAGCGTTATAAGGGTCTTGGTGAAATGAACCCAGATCAGCTAGCTGAAACAACTCTGCAGCCTGATAAGCGTTCTCTCCTTCAAATTCAGCTTGAAGATGTGGTTGAGGCAGACAACATATTCACCCTTCTCATGGGTGAAGAGGTTGAACCCCGCCGTAAATTCATTGAGGATAATGCATCAAACGTAAAGAATCTGGATATTTAACATTATGGCAAACAGCGAAAAGAAGATCAAGACAGCGATTACACCTACAAGAGCAGACGATTATCCGGAGTGGTATCAGCAGATTGTTAAGGCTGCCGATTTAGCGGAGAATTCTCCGGTACGCGGCTGCATGGTTATTAAGCCGTGGGGCTACGCATTCTGGGAAAACATTCAGCATGTACTTGACGGGATGTTTAAAGAGACAGGCCACGTTAATGCCTATTTCCCCATTTTTATTCCAAAAAGTTTTCTTGAAAAAGAGGCGCAGCATGTCGACGGCTTTGCAAAAGAGTGCGCCGTTGTAACACACCACCGGCTTGAAGCGGGTCCTGACGGAAAACTTGTTCCGGCAGGTGAACTTGACGAACCGCTTATTGTAAGGCCTACCTCTGAAACCATAATCGGAGCGATGTTTTCGAAATGGTGTCAGTCGTATCGTGATCTTCCAATTCTCATAAATCAGTGGGCTAATGTTGTCCGCTGGGAAATGCGTACACGCCTGTTCCTGCGAACAACAGAATTCCTATGGCAGGAGGGACATACTGTTCATGCCACAAAGGAAGAAGCTGTTGAAGAGACTCTTAAAATGCTCGATGTTTACGAAACATTCGCTCACGACTACATGGCTATGCCTGTTATCAAGGGTGAAAAAACTGCTGAAGAGCGTTTTCCCGGAGCTGTCACAACATACTGCATTGAAGCTATGATGCAGGATCGTAAAGCACTTCAGGCAGGAACATCGCACTTTTTAGGACAGAATTTCTCAAAAGCATCAGAGATTAAATACCTCTCCAAAGAGGGTGCTCTTGAGTTTGCATGGACAACTTCATGGGGTGTGTCAACAAGGCTTATCGGCGGAATGATAATGACTCACGCCGACGATAATGGAATGGTAATGCCTCCGCGACTTGCCCCTTCTCATGCTGTAATTCTGCCTGTAATTCATAGCGACGAAACAAAAGCTCAGGTAATGGAGTTCTGTGAAGCTCTCCAGAAAGAGCTCAAAGGGCTTACATACTGCGGCAGAGCTGTACATGTTACAATCGATAAGAGCGAAGGCCGCGGCGGTGACAAATATTGGGGCTGGGTAAAGAAGGGTATTCCTCTTACAATTGAAGCTGGTCCCAGAGATATTGCAGCCGGCACCGTGTATGTCGGGCGGCGCGATAAAATGGACGAAAAGCGCCAAAGTATTTCACGTAATGATTTTGTTGCAGGCTTTACAAAGCTACTCGACGATATTCAGGCAAATCTCTTTAATAAAGCGCTGAAGATGCGTCAGGATAATACTGTTACAATAAAGTCAAAAGATGAGCTATATGCATTCTTTACACCGAAAAATCAGGATAAACCTGAAATTCATGGCGGTTTTGCAGAAGCCTTTTTTGCCTGCGGTCCCGAAGAGAGTGCAAAGCTTAAAGATGATCTCGCTGTAACGGTGCGTTGTATTCCTCTAGCAAATACCGGTGAAACAGGCCCCTGTATAATTACGGGCAAACCTTCACAGAAGGTAATCCTCGCAAAGTCTTACTAAAAGTCCGCCTATGGTCGAAGGCAACTTTAAAAAGCTTTATCTCTTTAAAACCCTACGCTGGTTTTTGTTGATAATTCCTGTTATTGTACCTTTTTATCAATCTGTCGGTCTCTCAATGGCACAGATTCTGACGCTGCAGTCTGTTTTCTCTATTGCTATTGTTGTGCTTGAAGTACCGTCAGGATATTTTGCAGATATTATCGGCAGACGCAAGTCGCTGATTGTCGGATCGTTTCTGTCGACTGCCGGTTTTCTTATGTATAGCCTCTCATACACATTTACCGGTTTTCTTGCCGCTGAACTTGTTATGGGGATGGGGGCGAGTTTTATTTCCGGTGCCGATTCTGCGCTTGTTTACGATTCGCTTCTCAGTCTCGGCAGAAAAGATGATTATAAGAAAGTTTGGGGGCGCAGCAGCGCTCTTGGAAATTTTTCTGAGGCCACAGCAAGTATCATAGGCGGTTTATTGGCTGCTGTCAGTTTGCGATTGCCGTTTTATATAGAAACTGCTGTTATTGCACTAACGATTCCCCTTGCCTTTTCGCTCGTGGAGCCAGCTCTCCATGAAGCAAATAAGCGGCGCGGTTCGTTTCGGGATATTATCGATACCGTCAAGTATGCATTACATGGACACAAAGAACTTAAGTGGCTTCTGTTGTATGGCGCTATTCTTGGAGCATCTACACTTACAATGGTTTGGTTTGTTCAGCCATACTTCAAGTTATGCGGATTGCCTCTTGCCTGGTATGGTGCTGTATGGGCTGCATATAATCTATCAGTCGGTCTTTTCTCTCTTTCAGCGCACGGAGTTGAACGTGCCATCGGCAGACGTGGTACTCTTCTGATGCTCCTCCCACTGTCAGCAGGTGCTTATATTCTGGTGAGTTTTTTCAATGCCCTTTGGATATTGCCATTCTTTTTAATCTTTTACTTTGTGCGAGGTATAAACGGCCCTGTCATTGGCGATTATATGAATTCACTCATCTCAAGCGAACGCAGAGCCACTATAATGTCAGTGAATGCGCTGATGGTGAGGTTGATCTTTTCTATCGTTGGCCCGCTAGCTGGACTTTTGTCAGACCACTATACGGTTTCACTATCTCTAAGGTGGCTTGGCCTGTTGTTTTTGGTAGTTGGATTATACCCTCTTCTGAAACTTACTCAGCTTCGGCAAGCAGACCGATAGTGCCATTTCCCTCATGCTGACGGCGTAAAAAGACCTTTAATTCTGCCACTGCTTCCGGATGGTTCACATCTTTTACATATACGCTTTTGCCCTGAGGAAGAGTAATTGCCGATGCATTGTTAAAGTCATTTGCGAAGGTACCTTCAATTGTATCACCATCGGCAATAAGCATATAAACGAATGTATCAGCAACGTCACGCTCTCTGAAGCAGAAATGGACCTTTTCGGATGATTCAAGAAAAAGGGAGAATTCGATGGGTGTGCCCGGAGGCAGCTTTGAGTCGGTATTATACAGGCTTGTTTGTTTAGATACAGTTGGTGCCTTCTCCGGTGCTATTGGTGATTTTTTTGAACAGCCGTTTAAGAGTATTACTGCTGCTGTTAGTGCGATTACTGATACTTTCTTAACCATTTTGAATCTCCCTTTTAATATCCCGTATTCCCGTACGAATAAAGAGAGATACAAGTTCTGTGCCGAAAGCTAAGTAGTTGAAAAATATGAGTATTTAATCGGTTAAAATGGCGTTTGATGCTGATCTGCACTACTCAAAGTGTTGCACATATGCAACGTCGTTTGATGGCAACTGGGAGATTATTTGGATAGTAAGAGAGATATTATGGAGCTTTTACTGTTTGTTTCAAGCTTACAGAAATATAGCCCGCTGGATAGATTCGTTCCGTTCAGATTTATATTACCGGCTCCTGTTACTTGTTTTGATAATATTAGCTGACCGGACGTGCTATATAATCGTATTAGACCGGATTTATTGTGTCCGCAATTGTATACAATATTTGTTGTAGGATTAAACGGATTAGGGTTGGCTGTTAATTGAATTTCTACAAGAGGTGATTTCTTCCTATCAACTGATGCGCCAGGTTTGTATTCCAGCGTTCCGTTCTCGATCTCAAGCAGGAGATGACATGTATTACCGTCAGTTGTCCAAGGTTTCGTCCTAGTCGGGATAATAGGGCTAAAATTTTCATAAGCATATAGTGTGATTTTTCCAGTACTGCCATCGCCAGGATTAATAACTGCAGCGATTCCAAGTTGTCCGCTTTGGCTTAGAATGTATTCAACCTGTTTGGTAATGTTCATCTCGAAAAAA
>JAEUSG010000476.1 GCA_016788315.1 Fibrobacterota bacterium
AGTTCTGCTACATTCGGAGCCTTATCCCATGGAATATGAAGAGAAACTGCCTGAGTACAGCCTACCAGATTGTTGACGGCAGCGCAATCTTCAAGTTTCTGGTATACATTTTTAGGCTCACCTTTTCCGGAAAAAACCGCAAAACGGGTTCCGCCGGTGCCTGTTCCCCAGGAAGGTACGGCAACCTGGAATTCCATCGCCTTTTGTGTGAGTTCATCGATTTTCAAACCCCGACGATTTAAAATTTTGCCTAAAGCATCGTAATCTTCTTGTAGGGCTGTTAAATGGCTTGCGTTTTCTTTTTCGATTGCAGACTTTAAAAAGACAGATGGATTCATTTGTTAGTTTCTCCTTTATAAGGAATATAATATCATAATTTTTCTTTTGCAAATATAAAATTCATTATTTTAGCCTAAAATAGTGTTGCATTTGAAATATTGATATATTATATTTTTGCTATGAAAATTAAAAATACCCCAATAAACAGTCTGATTTCAATCTCTAATATGTATGGCTCAAACCCGGAGTTCGTTTTAGCAGGAGGCGGTAATACTTCTGTAAAAATAGGCGACAAACTCTTCGTAAAAGCCTCAGGCATGTCCCTATCTAATATAAAAGAAGAGGGCTTTGCTGCAATCAATCTAAATAGGCTTTTGGCGCTTTTTAATGACAATTATCCGAATAATGATGATGAGCGCGAAGCTTTGGTTCTAAAAAACCTTATGAATGCCCGCGAAAAGGGTGAAGAAGCTAAAAGACCAAGCGTTGAAACGCTCCTTCACGGTCTTCTTCCGCAAAAGTTTGTTGTTCATACCCACCCTGCAATGGTTAACGCACTCACCTGTTCTAAAAATGGCAAATCAACTGCTGAAAAGCTTTTTAAGAATTCTCTTCTATGGGTACCTTATACCGATCCAGGTTATAAACTGGCCGAAAAGGTAAAAACTCTCATTGAAGCTCGAGGCAACTGTCCTTCTATTATATTCATGGAAAACCATGGTCTCATTGTAGCAGCCGACAGCTCAGAAGAAATCATCAAGATTACCAATTCTGTAATATCTACTATAAAGAAATCTATTAAGAAAACTGCCGACTTCAAATCTGACAAAGTAACATCAACCGAGCAAACAACCGCTGCAAAAATAGTCCCGGCAATACGAATGATGCTGAATGCAGAACAGCCGCCTATCCTTACATATGCTGCGAACAATGAATACCTTCGCAGAATAGATGGACTAAAGAGCTTCTCTTCTCTATCTAAGCCATTTACACCAGACCATATAGTTTACTGCCAGGCTCAGCTGTGCTTTGTACCATATGTATCAGACATAACTGAACTGCAAAAAAAATGTGCTGCAGCTATTGCAAACTATAAAAAAGCAAATAACAAAACACCTAAGATTATTGCTGTAGAAAAAGTGGGCGTCTTTGCCGTGGGAGCAACTGCAAAAGAGAGCAGTATAGCCCTATCTCTTTTTATGGATAGTGTTAAAATTGCAGCATACACTGATAATTTCGGCGGCCCGAAACCAATGACCGATAAACAGATCTCGTTCATTACAAATTGGGAAGTTGAAAATTACCGTAAAAAGGTTTCACTTGGAGGCGGTTCTCAATCAATAAAGTTAAATGGTAAGGTTGCAATAGTAACCGGCGGAGCACAGGGCTTTGGAAAAGGTCTTGCAGAGGGTCTTCTTAAAGAGGGTGCCCATGTTGCAATAGCCGACCGAAACCTCAAACTTGCCGCTGAAGTTGCTGAAAGCTTCTCACAAGTATACGGAAAAGATCGCGCAATAGCTATAGAGGCTGATGTCGCAAATGAGCAATCAGTCGATGCAATGGTTCAGAACACAGTTCTTGCATATGGTGGAATTGATCTTTTTGTAAGTAATGCAGGAGTATTAAAGGCTGGTTCACTGGAATCACTCTCCCCTGCCGATTTTGACCTAGTTACAAAAGTAAACTATACCGCATTTTTCCTCTGCACCCGTGCAGTTTCCTCTATAATGAAAATTCAGAACAAATTTGCACCCGAATACTGGTCTGATATTGTTCAGATAAATTCAAAATCAGGTTTGTCCGGCAGTAAAGCAAATTTCGCTTATGCCGGAGGAAAATTCGGCGGTATTGGACTCACTCAGAGTTTTGCTCTCGAACTTGTTGATTATAATATAAAAGTAAATGCTATTTGCCCGGGCAATCTTTTCGACGGACCTCTCTGGAGCGATCCTGTAAATGGCCTGTTTGTTCAGTATCTTAAGGCCAAAAAGGTTCCTGGCGCTAAAACAGTTGCAGATGTAAAAAAGTTTTATGAAGCAAAGGTGCCTATGCGCAGAGGGTGCACAGTTGAAGATGTATCCAAAGCACTTATTTATGTAGTCGATCAAAAATATGAAACAGGCCAGGCAATACCGGTAACCGGCGGCCAGAATATGTTGAAATAAGATGACACAGTTTGTAAACAACCATATTCATACAACCTATTCCTTTTCACCATACTCTCCTTCTGAAGCGGTCATCCAGGCAAAAAAGGCTGGTTTGCTTTCTGCGGGAATAATGGATCATGATTCAATAGCCGGTGCCCGTGAATTTATTGAGGCAGGATTAAAGAACAAGTTCCCCACTACAATAGGCGTTGAATGCAGATCCGACTTTTCGAATACTGCTCTCTCTGGCAAACTGATTAATCATCCCGATCAGCACTCATGCGCATATGTTGCTATACATGGTATTCCACACACACAGATCGATACCGTTGAAGCCTTCTTCAAACCCTATATCGAGCTTAGAGTCAAACGAAACAAATTGATGGTCGATAGACTTAATGCAAAAACAAAAGAATACGGCATCGTACTCGATTATGCTAACGATGTAGAATCGATAAGCGAATATAAAAATGGCGGTTCTGTTACTGAACGCCACATCTTGTATGCGCTTGCGCTCAAACTGATTGTAAAGTTGGGCAAAGGTCGTGAGCTTCGTAAGTTTGTTGCAGATACGATGAAGATAGCACTATCCTCCAAGGCCGTTGAATATCTTGATGATCCAGCAAATCCACATTACAGCTATGACCTTCTTGGTGTGCTTAAAGCGGACATGGTTGCATCGTTTTACATTCCGGCAAAAGAGGAATGTCCCGTTCCTGAAAAGATGGTTGAACTTGCGA
>JAEUSG010000566.1 GCA_016788315.1 Fibrobacterota bacterium
AGAAATTTACTGGCTCTTGCTGAGATATTAAACCTTACTTTCTAAATAAACAGCTCCAGTTAAACAAAGTGGATTAAAATAGTTTCTATGTCAATGTCAAAAGGGGAAATATTTAATTTCTTCTTTGCAACATACCATTGTTACTTTCTATCTTAATTAATCATTACAAAGAACACATATTTGGTGATGAATATGGAAATAAATCAGAAAGGCTAAAAAATGAATTTAAAATTTTCAGGAATTTTATTACTAGTCACTTGTACGATAACTTTAGCACAACAAAATTGGACGTGGAGAAATCCATTCCCTCAAGGCAACGATCTTAAACATTTGGCCTATGGTAACGGTTTATATGTTGCAGTGGGCGATCTCGGTACAATAGTTACATCGAAAGATAGAATTACTTGGTCTACAGTTTTTTTAGAGTCTCAGAAAGATTTATACTCAATTGGATTCTTTGACAGTGTTTTCATAGCAGTTGGAGATTCTGGTACTATTGTTACGTCAACTGATGGTAAGCAGTGGAATAATAACTCTCAAAGCACAAACATGAGATTTTGTGGAATTTCTCGTGGACGTGGAAAATTTGTAATAGTTGCATACGATTCTGCGGCAGATAAAAGTTCTATTTTCTACTCTGAAAATGGCAATAAATGGACACAAACAACTGCAACATATGACTTCAAATTGAGCTCAATTGTATTCGGCGACAGCACCTTTCTTATCGGTGGAACTAGCGATTTAATGCGTTCATCGGATGGTGTTAATTGGACTAGACAGACTAAGGTTCTTAACTTAGCTTATAATTCTTTGGCTTATGGACAGAGCCTATTCGTGGGTATTGGACACTTGCAGATTTATCGATCGACAGATGGCCTAAAGTGGGATTCAACTTCAATCAACTGGAAACATACAAGTGGTACTGTTTCATATTCTTCAGGCAAATTTTGCATCATACTTCATGAGAGCTATGATCAACAACTTTTCATGTCCAATAATGGAATAAATTGGTATAATATTACTCTGTCTACATATGTTACGTCTTTCTTTAGTCATATGCTTTGGAGAGATTCAGTCGGTACTATAGTGGGAAGTGGTGGTTCAATATTCTTGAATGAAGGAAGTGCATCTGTCAAAAGTAGCTATAAATCGATTACAACTAATGATTTACTGTTTTCTGCATTTGGGAGGAATACATTTGTAGCAGCTAGAAGTTATGGGAGTTTCGTTTATTCTTATGACGGAATATCATGGAACTTTTTCTTTACTGGAGCTGGACCATCAAGCTTAACATTTGGAAACAATAGGTTTATCGCGTCTGGTTATTATGGTTCTGTATTTATTTCCGACAGTGGTAACAAGTGGGTTGAGAAGAGAAATAACATACCCAACCAATATGACATATTGTTCTCAAATAATATATTTACGCTCGTTGGTTATTATGGTGCGATATATACTTCTACAGACGGAAATACTTGGACTAATAGAAATAATGCAGGCGTAACTGATGATTATTACGATATAGAGGTTGGGAATAATACATTGCTAATTGTGGGAAAAAACAATAAGCTACTATTATCAGTAGATGCGTTAAGCTGGGAAGATATATCAGATTCTATAAGTGCCACTATAAATAAAGTTTATTTCTTCAAAAACAAATTTTACCTGACAGGAAACAATGATACACTGCTTACTTCAAGCGACGGTAGAATTTGGAATTACGAAAAATACAAATTTCCTGCAAGCCGTCATAAAATTGTAAATAATAAATGGTTTTGTTTTACTAATTCAAATAAAGTATTCCATTCTGACGATTTATCAAAGTGGGATACTATCAGTTTTAGAACTAAGAATGCAATATATGATGTAAGTTATGGAAATGGAATCTATGTAGCCTATGGTGGTTCTGGAACCATTTTTACTTCAAACGAAGAAGGTGGTACAGCCGTTAACAAATCACATTATACGAAAGAGAATAATAGTCAGATATTATTGCAATATAAAGGTTCTGGTCTTTTCCAGATTCGGTCACCATTCAGTTCTAAAAAACTCACAGGTAGAATATGGCTATATGAAATTAACGGACAGGCTAAACCGATAAGGATGATACAGAAAACGTTAGATATGGTTGCGTTTCGAACAGAAAACATTGCCTCTGGTGTTTACTTTTTGAAATGCGAATTAAATAATGGTGTTATAGAAACTGTTAAATGTGTTGTACTCAGGTAAATAATATGTATGGTTAAAAAGGCGGAAAAAGCTGCTTAAACTGTTCCTCTATTGCGATTAAGTGAGTCCCTGTAAGCTTTGTTAGTTTCTTATTAGTGGTCTTAATTTCAAGCTAAACCGAACAAACCTGAACTCATCGATACTTACAGAGGACATAATAATAACTGGGGAAATCATATTTTCCGCATGTACATTGAACATTAATGTACAACTACAATCTTTCTTATTTGTGAAATATCACCAGACGTTAGCTTAACGAAGTATACTCCAGGTTTTAATGAATTATTCTTTAGAATAACTTTATGGCTACCTGCCATCTGTTGTTTCTCAACAAGGTCGAACAATCTATGTCCCTGAATATCGAATACTGTTAGCTTAACATTATTTGACTTTTCTAAACAATACTGAATTGTTGTGGTAGAGGTGAAAGGATTCGGAGATAGATTAAGAATTGCTGTTTCTTTATTAAAACTAACCCTCTTCTCTGAAAAAGAAATTGGATCCTTTATATCAGTAAA
>JAEUSG010000577.1 GCA_016788315.1 Fibrobacterota bacterium
CTTACTCTTACTGTCAATGATTCTGGATAAGCTGCAACTTTCCCCAAGTCATCTTTTCCGTCCCAGGCAATAGTCTGCCGCAGAGTTCCCTTTTCAAGAGGGGATGGTGCATTTGCTCCAAGCATTCCTGCTGCAAGATGGCAGACAACAATTGAATCGCGTGGATTAACAATCGATACGGTAACATCTGTTGCTTGAGAAAGCTCAAATCGGACGAAAAATGTGCTCCCCTCTTTTGTTAGTGTCGGCGTAGAAACAAAAGAGACCTGTGCGAAAGTAATTGATGTCAGAACAAGCGAAAGAATAATTGATAGTTGTTTCATAGAATCCTCCTAGTACATAGTATGAATGCAATATGTATGCCAGCAATATGGTAATAAATTATTACAAAATTGATATATAAGCTAGCATAAACATGTATATGATGTTTATGTTTATGAAAATGGCTGAAGCATCAATAATTCCCTCTGAGCTGAAGAATGAACTCTTTCTGCTCCATTTCACAACAAGTAAGTACATCGCTGTGCTGTACAACAGAAGAGGAGAGGCTGTTTGGGGTGCGAACCGCGAGACTCATAAGCACAAGGATTTTGTGGACGCACTTTGTCAAAACCATATATCAAAGTTCTACAACGTCCCTCCAACTGATGATCTTAATTCACTTAAACATTCAGGATTTGCTGGAGCATACAGCAGTATCAATTTAACGGGATATATTGGTGAAGCTGCTGAAGCGCATTTTGGAAGCAGGGAATTTCCCAGATACCCATCCAGAAACATTGGTGAAAGGCAGTTTACCCCCTATCCTTTTTATATCTCTTATCCAGCTTCATTCATGGGTTTATTCAAGATATCAGATGAAGCCTTTTTAGGTATAGTATCCTTTACTGCTATGTTTCAGGAGTTGATTCAGTTAAGTGATCCTCCGATAATAATAACCGATTTGAATGGTGTAATTTCGGGTGCCAATTTCTCTTTATTTAAAATTCTACCTGAAGAAAGCGGTGCAAATATTCTTGGCAGTTCGATTCTTAGTCTGGGAGATTGGAATCGCTCATGTTTATACGAATATGCCGCAATGGAAAAGCTGCGGGATGTTGTCAGTTGGTCAAAAGAGGAACTGCCTCGTGTATTATTGTGTGAAGGTGATGAGCCGGCCGACATTGTAGAACATGCTGGAGGTGTTCGTATAAAAAACAGTTCCAAAGAGAAGTTTACATTTATCCGCTGCGGAAGGGAAGTTAGAAGTGATCTGGGTGTATTCGAAATAGAGATTACGTTATTTAACGAAGAAAAACATTTCCCCGGTATCGTTATAGGAAGTGGCGAATACAGTCAAGATGAAACTCCTGATTTACAGGGATATTCACTCTCTTTCTTCAGTAAAGAAAGAGAGTTGGTTTTAAAAAAATCCGCAGAACGTGTTTTGTCAATAATATTGTCTGAAGCTAAGTATAATGGCAAGCTATCAGTAACTTTACGTCGTAATATTAATGTTTTCACGATTTTGATTAATGAAAATATAGTTGGACAATGGCGGGACAGCAACAACGTACCAGAGCCGGACAAAACCAGTATCTTTCTTTTTCTACGTCCGGCAGAGGAAACTACACTCTCAAGAATTGTTATTCGTCATAATAACATATTTGAGAATGTAAGGAAAAACAGTGAGAAGCCGCTGACACTGTCGCTGCAAAACAGAAAAAAAGATAAAAGAATCTATAATGTAACTTCATCGCAGAAAGTAATAGATTCAACGAATCTTGTTTTGTATCAGTTTGAAGATGTAACAGACGTTGAAAAGAGCATCGCGGTTCTTAAGACAGAGCGGGATCGCTTAAAAAGAATGGTTCCTGAAACTATACTTTTCGATGGTCGCACACCTTCTATTTTGAGACTAAAAGAGGATGTAAAAGCGTTGGCCGCTACAAATCTTACCGTACTTATTGAGGGTGAAACAGGGACTGGCAAGGATATTCTTGCCAGGTCAATACATCTGCTCGGCAGAAAAAAGAGATCACCATTTATAAAGATTGATTGTTCTACAATTCCTGAATCATTGATTGAATCCGAGCTTTTCGGTCACGAAAGAGGTGCCTTTACCGGTGCTACTGCATCCAGGCAGGGTTGTTTTGAGGAGGCAGAAGATGGAACTTTGTTCATTGATGAAATAGCCAATGTCTCAATGGCAACGCAGGGAAAGCTTTTGAATGTACTGCAGGATCGGGTTGTCAGAAAACTGGGTGGTAATCGTACCATATCTGTTAATGCCAGGATAATAGCCGCCAGTAATCAGCCTCTGCAAAGACTGATAAGCGAAGGAAAGTTCAGAGGTGATTTATATTATCGACTCAATCAGATAAAGTTATATGTACCTCCCTTACGTGAGAGGAGGGATGATATTCCATTTCTTACTGAGATTTTCATTAAAGAATATGCTGATTTATATGGTAAAGAATGTCCAGTAATTACACATGATGTTCTTACTGCTCTTTGTAAGTATAATTGGCCGGGAAATATAAGAGAGTTAAAAAATGCAGTCAGTCAGGCAGTTCTATTTGCCGAAAAACAGGAGCTTTCTTTAGAAAACTTTCCTCTTGAACGCAAAACTGAATACATCCGCAGCGGTAAAAGGGGCGGTTTAAGGAAAAAGGTATTACTGGATAGGATTCAGATTGTTGGAGCTATTGAGAATAGTAACGGAAATGTCGCTCGTGCTGCCAAAGTTCTTAGAATTAGCAGACTGAAATTATATCAGTTGATTGAAAAAGAAGGGATTGATATTAGTGTTTATCGCTAATATATAATGGTGTTGTTTTTTATTTGGGCGAAAGTATCTTTTCGACAATATCTTTATAATGATAATAGGGGTATAGTCCGGTAGTAATTTGACCATTGATGATAACTGTAGGTATTCGTCTGATATTATAATTTTTTGCTTCAGCATCACCGGTTTCCAATAATTTTTCTATCCTTTTAGAATGCATATCGTCAAACAATTTTTTTGTATCCAACTTGAGTGAGTCGGAAATATGTGCGATACGTTTTTTTGTTTCTTTATAAGATAGTGTGGTTTTGCCCTGTTCTACCATTGAACGAAGAAGAGTAAGTGTTTCCCAGTATCTGTTTTGTTCGGCTGATGCAAGAAGCGCACGAACCATTAATCTCCGTCCTTTATCTTTTTCCAAAGGAAATGGTTTGGCACAATAACGGATAGCTCCCGGGAATTCAACCATTAAAGAATCAATAAGAGGATCAATTGAATCGCAGTACCGGCATGAAAAATTAAAATAATCTACAATCGTAACTTTTGCAGCAGTATCACCTTTTGAAGGAAAATTATTAATTGAAGGATGGATGTCATCCGGTGTTAGTATTGTTATCTCTTCTTTTGTAACAAGCAGCTGCCCAACTTTAAAAGCAGCTAGTCCTGATAGAAGGCAGAGAAGTGCAAGTATACATTTTTTCAACATTCTGATGCTTTCCTTTAAGGAGAAAATAACTTTTTCCCGTTTTCTGCGGGAGATTGATTGGCTTGAAGAGGAAAACGGATAATTTTTGAGTTTGCAAGATTGATAGCAGTTCGAGTCTGTCCCGATATTGTTTCGATTTTACGAACTGTAAGTTCTCCGTGATTAGCAGCTAATCCAAAGAATTCAGCTCCTTTGTTTTCCGGCATAACAAAGTCATGTACATGCTCATTATTAATATTTATTCTGCCACGCATTTTGTCGATAGTAAAATTCACTTTATTCCATCCCGTGTCAACTTGGAAAGAGCGTGCAAGTGGAACAACCTCATCTGAGAGGATATTTGCTACGTTTATTCCATGCTTAATTATTCGGATAGATTTAATTGTGCTGCTGCCTGAAATAAGTACAACAGTTGTATTTGAAGAAGAACGTAATAAAAAGCCTAAATCATAGTCGAGGCTTTTCTCGCCAATCCGGAAGTCGAAGGTTAAGCCTATTGGCAATCCAATCTTTTTGGTAGAAAGCAGCTCAAAAGGTAAAGAAGAGGTTAAAGAGTCTTGAAAAAAATGTAAGTAAGTTTCCTTTTCATAGGTTTCAAGCGTCCAGCCTCCAGTGACTGAATACCATATATATGGCTGAATTGGTTTTGTTTGCTGTGGAGCGGTGTGAACCATGTCAGGCCAAATAGCTTGCCAAAGCAATATAAAACAAAACAGAGGAAACACATATATGTGCCTCCTCTGTGTAAGTGAATTCTGCAAGATATTACTTAACAGTGCAATTACAGGTTACTCCCTGAGTGGAATTTGCTTCAGGGCAAGCATTACAATCCGACTCATAGACATCATTTGCGGTAGCGCAAGATTTTATGCCAAGACCGGATGTGTCTGTACAGCACACTTCACAATCAACGGTGCAGCTTGAGAGAAATAGTACGCCAGCTATAGCCGTAGCTGCGATAAGTGAACGAATCATAGTAGCCTCCTTTTGTATGTTATTTATTCTTCAAATATTCAATTATTTGTTCGTAAACCGCAAGTGATTGTGCGCCATTTACTCCATACCCATTGATAAATGTTGTCGGTGTGGCTGATACCTTCTGCCTTAATCCCTCTTGTATCTCGTTTTCTAGTTGTAGGTTAACAACCTCCGAGTTTTTGTCAATAGCCCATTTTTCAACATTCAAGCTGCACTCTTTAGCGCATAATAACGTAAGCTCTTCAATGTCTGGTGTAGAGGTAAACAAAGATTGTCTTCGATAAATAGTGCTTTTGAGTTCGTTTGCCTTACCCTGCATATCCGCAGCTATAACAGCTTTGGCCAGGGATTGAGCATGTTCATGGATGCTGAGAGGATAAGAAAGATAGAAACATTTGTAATTCGCCTGATTCTTTCTGATAAGTTCATTAAGCACAAGATGATTACGTGCTGAGAAAGGGCATTGAAGATCAAAAAACTCAATGATTGTCACAACACCATTAACATTTGAACTTTTTACCATAGTGAAGGGGACAGGAGAAGGTTTTAGAATAATAACTTTTTCAGAAGAATGTGGGAAAAGCAACGCGCCGGCTGTCCCGCCAAGACATATTGAAATTATAAATAGAATGATCCACAAAGTGATAAATTTTGCTTTAGACATGGGATAAACATAAATGTTGCTTGTAGTAGGAATCAAAATCTATTTAAAATATCACAATAAGGTAAGTCTTGATTATGCAGACATAACAACAATTTGGAAAAAAGGAGAGTCAGATGAAGTCTATTATGAAAGCATTAGTAGTAGGAGTTGTTTTCTCAGCATTTGTTTCATGCAGTGAAAAGTCTGTTACACCTGAAGCAAAGGTAAAACCTGCGGTTGATCCAGCTCTCATTGGTCGTTGGGCCCTGTGTATGGATTCAGTAACTGTAATGAGTTCTGGTGGTGATACTCTGGTTGCTACTGCTGATACTTTCAAAATAATGTCAATTATCATTAAGGACTATACAGGAAGCACAGCATATTACACCGAGGCGGGCAATATTGTTATGTGGGTTGGCGGAACTAACCCGACCTATGTTTATGACTACCGAATTGTAGGCAATAAACTCCTTCTGACATCAGAGAACACAGCATCAGTGCCTGTTCCACTCACTTACACAACGCCAAGTGTTGTAATTTATCAAAAGATTCCTTAGGCTTTGTCTACCCAGACAATTATAGATTTGTAATCGCTCCGTATTATTATTCAATACGGAGCGATTCTGTTTTTGCTAAATAGCTATCTGCTGAATTAAATATGCTAGACGTAGCGTTAGGAGATCTGCTGTGTAGAATGGCCGCTTGCAGGTAAGATGAGCCTGGCTATACTACAATAGCTGCTTTCGGCCTGACTGTCTGAGTGTTTTTCTGCTCTGCTCCTTTTTGCGGAGCTCTGCCCATCGGTTTCCTTTGTTTCGCTTTTGAGCAAGTTCTGCACTTAGTTTACGCCAGCTGGCAACCCGTGACTCTTCAATTTTTCCAGTTTTCACCGCTTCTGCTACGGCACATCCAGGCTCTGCATCATGTTTGCAGTCAGAGAATTTACACAGGTGAACAAGCTCATCTATTTCTGGAAAGGTTTTTGAAATGCCATTTTCTGAATCAATCAGCTGGATCTCTCTTATTCCTGGTGTGTCAATAATAACGGCGCCTGATGGCAGAACAAAGAGTTCTCGTCTCACTGTTGTGTGCCGTCCCTTTTCCCATGGCATCAGCTCTTCGCCTATAAGCTGAAGATCCTCATCGTCAGCGAGTATATTCAATATGGTTGACTTTCCTGTGCCCGAGGAACCTACAAGAGCGGCTGTGATGCCTTCGTACAGAAGCGCCTGTATATCGTCAAGTCCCTCATCCTCTTTAGCGCTTACTGCAAAGACTTTTATTCCCCTTAAAAGAGAGGAAACTTCTTCGGCACGCTCCTTGGTATCATCGCAGAGATCTTTTTTATTAAGAATAATGACAGGCTCGCAGCCGAATTCGTGCGACTGAATTACATATCGTTCAAGACGGCGGATATTGAAGTCGCGGTCGAGTCCCTGGACGATAAACAGAATGTCAATGTTAGCAGCAAGAACCTGCTCCTCTTTTCTTTTCCCGCCGACGAGACGGGCGAAACGGCTTTTGCGCGGCAGTACTTCCCGGATTATGGGGCGTTCAGCAGACTTTGAAAAATCCAGAGCGACAAAATCTCCTGCGCATGGATGCTCAGCAGTTGAACCCGCTTTGTGAAGCGTTCTCCCGGGGAGTTCTGCAATAAACTCTCCTTTGTTACAGAAAGCGAGATAGTTGTGTTTGTTTACGGCTACAACACGGGCAGGAACCAGAGAGCTGTTTTTCAGATTGCTGAAGGAATCCTTAAAGAATTGAGAGTATCCGTAACGGGTTAAACGATCTTTCATGATTTGCCGAAATACCTGTCCAGTACTCTTTTAACGGATGGAAATCCTATCTTTGCACCATCATATTTTTCGGCACTTACAAACTCGTAGCCTGCAACTTCGTTTTCGAGGGCAAGGGTGCTTAAATCGCTTACCGAAGCCGTAAAAAAAGCATCCAGAGTGTGATATGTAACCGATTTGTAAACATATATATTAGGGAATGATGCAAAGTATTTCAAATTATCAAGAGTAAGGTTAATCTCCTCTTTCACCTCGCGCCGAACGGCATCTTCCAACGCTTCATCAAAGTCGCAGAAACCGCCGGGAACATCAAGAGTTCCTTTACCGGGGTCTCTCGCTCTTTTTATAAGCAGCACTCCATCAGGGGTGTCGATAATACAGCCGCAGGCTGCAGCAGGATTGTAGTAAAAGAGGAAACCGCAGGAAGCACAAAGCAGCGCCTTCCCCTCTTTTTCAGAAATTGAAGAATAGGCGCAACGCGGGCAGAATTTAAAGCCTGTGTCATTTAGCATCTATTTATGTAATATAACAGATACAGTATCGCTAATTCTAATTGATGAGTGTTCTTAAATAAAAGATATGTCTTTACGATGCCAAAACGGCTGAGGCAAAGAGTATTGTGCGGTGTAGTTGTTTAATGACATGTTAATAAATGTTTATTAGCGTAAACATATGGACTTTTATCAGGCGTTGCTAGAAATTTTAGAATAAAACGGCATTTTAATCAATATAATAATTGGCTTGTATTTTGCTTATAAAACATAAAATATGCAATCATTGGGTTTATTTAATTGAAGAGATGAATATGTTTAAAACTTCCCTTTTGTTGGTTGTAATACCTTGTATGATTTCGTCAACGGTAATTGGTGATCTGGCAGCAACAATGTCAGCAGGTAGTTGGAAATCTTTGCCACTGCGTGGAAACGCTGTGTTTAATACAGGAGAAAATAACGAAAATATCTTTGATTGGTCACAGAATGGAGGTTGGGATTCTGCTTCAAACCATTTCTTTTTTATTAATGCTCCTGCCCATAATCCAACAAGTTTTATAATTTACAACGCTAATGTTGATAGTTTCAGAAGCGGTCCGCTATGGACAACAAATTATGCAAGCCACACCTATGATGCACAGACTATTTACGATCCTACAGGTGAATATTATTATAGACCGGCACTCTTTAAGAAATTTCTTAAATACAAAACTGGTATGCAAACATGGGAAGTGGTTGCGGAGAATTCAACTTATAGTGCCGCTTATGCTTATGGAACAGCAATAACACAGTTTCCAGAAATGGGAGGCATAGTTCACATATTTGCTGGTACAGTAAGTCTCTTCAATATCAGTACCGGAAAATGGAGTCAAATTGCGTCAGGATTATCTATGGGCTCTCCCCATAACTTGGCAGAATATAATCCAATACATAAGCTAGTTGTTTTTGGCTTTGGCAATAACAGTGTTGACATGTATAAAATGGACACCAATGGAACAATTACCAAACTCAGAAATCCTCCTTCTATTGTTAAAACCAATATTAATGGTGTCAAGATGTTCTGTGATCCTGTAAGCGGTGACTACCTTTTCATGAACGAGGATTCGCTTAGAGCGTATGATGTCATAACTGACACATGGCGAACTATCCGTAAGAACCCCTTCACTGGTGTATCAAGGATGGCTATGATTGCCATCCCTGAATATGAAGTAACTGCAATAATTTCAGTTTACGCTCCTGCTTTTGTGCTGTATAAACACGCATCAGCTATATCTACAGAAGTTTCAAACATACGAATGAGTTCCACATTCACGTTGGACTGCTTTCCAAATCCTTCATCAGGAGATTTTCAGGTATTGCTTAACGGATATTCACGGGAAAATCGTGGGATATTGACACTATACAACATGCTTGGACAAAATACGGAAAATTTGAATCATCTTATAAATGGTTCAACTTTGAAAGTTCCTGCAAAGAACAGAGCCCCTGGAACTTATATTTTGCAATGGCAAACTCAAGACAAAACAACCAGAAAACCTATTATAATCACGAGGTAGGGAATGATGCATAAACTCATTTTGATATTAGTGTTAGCTGCTTCACCTATGTTGGCGGAAAATTTTGAATTGTTCGGGCTGAACAAACAGAGAACAAACTATTCTCCTGAAACGGGCTTTAACCCTGCCAAATTCAAACTGAAATGGCGTGTTTATATTCAGGAAACAAACAGGGAACAGCTGATTGTTGCGGACGGAAAAGTTTTTTTACGCACTCTAGAAAATCATGTATACGCCTTTGATACTTCGGACGGCTCGCTGGTTTGGAAACACAGAATGGAGGTTCGCAGTCAGGGAACATTTGAATATAACCATTCCCTTTTTTACTATAATGGCTTACTCGGTTTCAAAAGCTATTATCGCAAAGATCCGGAACTCACAATAGTACGGGCTGCCACAGGTGAAGTTAAATGGAAAAAGGGCGATGCCTACAGTTCATCGGCGCAATCGTTAAAAACAAGCTGTGTTGGTCACATGGGGTATATTCTTGCTTCTGGTAGAAGTACCACTCTTGACACAGCTTGCTGGTATGGAATTGACTCCGCAACAGGAAGCAATGTGCTTTTCCGAGTCAAGATTCATATGGGAGCAGGCTATCAAAGGAATTTTGTCGGAGCTATTGTTGTAGATCCGGATAATGACAGTCTTATATATGCAGGCTATGGTAATTTCGAGCATGTAGCAGGGAATAAATGGGGCGCTTTCTGCTATAACATCTTCTCTAAAAATTTTGTATGGCACTATAATGAAAGTTCTGGGGCAGGAGAACTTGCCAATAGTGGCAGCTTGGCGCTTTATAACGACACACTGCTGATTGTTGGATATAATAAAATTTATCTTGTCAATCGTAACAATGGAGCCATTTTTAAGACTTTTCCAAACATGGGAGATGGTGAAGGAGGAAACTACTGGGTTGTTACTCCACAATACTATGTGATGGGAGATTATGGTGGAAATGATGTTCATGTTTTCAGTCATGATGGAACATTGATAAGAAGCTCCAAACGTTCCACAGTTGAGATGTCCCAGGGTTCAGGCTGTTGCCATCCATTTGTAGTAGGTGAATATGCTTTTCGTGTTTGCGGCAACCTGGGAATGAACGACCTTCGGGGAGCAAGAATGGGAATCTTCAAATTACAGGCAATAGTCGAAGATAATCCTTCGGACATGGTTGCATTCGCCTGGCAAGGCCGCCAGCATTTGTGCAGTGGCCATGCATTTGCAAATGGTAAATATTTTGTGTGCGGTTCAGATGGATATCTTTATTGTTTCGGAGAATAACAATCGCATAAATTTACGAGGTCTGATATGAAAATAATAATAACTTTACTAATGTGTTACGTTTTTTCTGCCGGCAGTGATTGGCCTATGTTTCATAAAACACCTGATTTTACCGGTAATGCCGCAGACGAAGTGCTTGATTTGGACAATCTTGTCAAGGATTCCATAAACTTGGGGTCAAGAATTACTGCGGGGCCGGTTGTTCGGGGAGATACTGTTTATGTTGGAACACATGGAGGGCGTTTATGCGCAGTTCGTAATGGAGAGCTCTTATGGAGTACCCTTTTAAATGGGCCAACGCATAAGATTCTTGGTGAAGCGGTGGTGGCTGGCAATCAGGTAATTGTCGGTTCAACGGATGGTAAAGTGTATTACCTAAATCTTGACGGCAGCATATCAAGAACATTTCCATTAGAAGGAACAATTGGCCAGATAGTATCTCCAATTAACTTTATAGAAAACAGAAATCGTATTTATGTTAATGGAGGGGATGGTTACTTCTATTGTCTTAGTCTTGATGGCGCCATCATATGGTCATACAATACCAATGCCAATGGACTGTTTGTTGCTGCTGAACTTGGCGTTCCTCCGGAAATCATGTTTGGTTCTCCGTATAATGCGAACGATTCAACGCTTATTGTGAGTGCGCCTTATGGACTCAGTTATAAATTAAAGGACATGGGGTCGTCCTGCGTGGTTATTGATTCAATGACAACCCGCGGAAGCAAGGCTGATGGAACCTCAGGCTTTTGTCAACCATATTACACCCCTTGCATACTCAATGGATTCTTCCCGCTTAGTTTTGCCTTCAAGGAAAGAGGATATTCGTACGAATTATGCAGTCTGGATTCAATGAGTCTTGTGCAGAAAGGAGCAAGTGGGATTTTTTCATACATTGCTCCGGTAGCGTGCTCATTTGGCGATACTACGGCATTCTACATGCAGTACGAAAGAACAATATACAAAGCTACAAACCTGGATTTTGGCAGCAGCGCCAAAGCGAATGCAATCAATGGATGCTATCGCACTGCTAAATTGTGGCCTTCTTCATCACCAGCTTTGAGCAGAGATTATCTTATAGGTCAAACAGACAATGGAACAATATACATTCTTGACAAAGGCAATTTGTCGCTCGTCAAGGAGTTTGCTTTTTGCGATACATTTGGTCTTAAGTATGGTTTCAAACACAGTAAGTCGGCACCCGCAATTAGTAACGGCAGGGTCTATTTCGGTGCCGAAAATGGTTGTTTATATATTCTTGGAAAGGGTAACGTAAAAATCGAAAGCAAGTCAAACTTGGTTCCATCGCTAAAACTGACCAGTGCTCCGAATCCATTTAATCCGTCAACAACTATACGTTGCAGCGGTCTCACTGATGTCAATTATCGGCTTTGCATATACAATACGCTAGGAAAACTTGTTTTTGATACTTTCAAGAACGGTTCCGAACTGCAAGATGGAGTAAAATGGAAATCGATAGAACAACCATCAGGATTTTACACAGCCGTTCTTACCGGTTCTCATGGGTTGTTACTAAAACAGGGAATAACACTTGTAAAGTAACTTTTAGTCACATCAAATAAGAAATCTATCCTGTAACTTTAATGTCCCTATCAAGTCCGCACTGCCAGGTGGCAGAACAAACAGCAGATTTGATGGAGCCCCGTTTAATCTTCTGTAAAGCTTTGTGCAGAATTTCAAAAAGCTTTGCATTTGATGCTCTTACAAAGAGGGGGACTCCCGGCAGCGGAGCAGGATAATCTTTGATAAATGAGTCTTCAATTAGTTTTCCAGTCCATGCATCGAGCCATATGCCATCCGGTAAATGAAGATCACGTGTTACCTTTCCTTCAGAAAGAACCGGTGCTATAACAAGATCGGCTCCAAGCATAAATTCATCGGCTACAGTATAAAGTTCAGAACGGGAGGGTGAGTTGTACCAGAGCGGGCGGATTAATGGTTCGGTGCGGTTAGCTGTGCTATGGTGGATGTATTTTTCAAGCAGTTTGTGAATGATTGAATACTGTCTGGAGGCATCATTGACGTCAGAGCAATAGTTCCATGGAAAATAGGAAAACTGCATTACCGGCATAAAGGCAGAGGCTTCAACCCAGCGTACAAAGAATTCATCAGTCGGCAGTGGGAGGGATGAAACCATAGTCTGCATCCGCCCGGGAATCATATCGGGAATTAGGAGGTCGTAGCCCATTAGTGAAAGGTGTAAACCGAGTGTGACCATGGCTGTCATGCCGTTATCTATGCCCCAGTGGCTGTCTTTGCCCCCTTCACGCCAGATGATTTGACGCTTATGCGACAGCCATGCTGTGCGTGATTCACAGATATTAGGTGCAACCTCTTCAAAGAGTCCAAGGAGGAGATCTGAATATCCGGAATCTCCTGCAAAATTATGCCAGGCAGAAATTGCGCGATCCGGTTGATATTTTGCATCTCCGCCGTCAATTTTAAAACCGTCGACTTTAAGTTCATTTTTCAAATAAAGCAATTGCTGCTTATACCACGCTCTTGCCTCGGGATTTGTAAGATCAACCAGACCGGCAGTTCCTCCCCACCATGTAAACAGCGCAGAACCCTGACCATCTTTAGCCGGGACAAGCCATCCGGATTTATTCAGCTTTTCGAAATTTGCAGTTCCTCTATTTACAAATGGTGTAACCCAGAGCAGTATTTTGAAATTCATTTCATGCAGATTCCGAATCATCTTAACAGGATCAGGAAAATCGTTGGAAAATCTAAGCTCACCGAAACCGGATTCCCATCTGTCGTCAATTATCAGAGTTGAAACGGGATAATTCTCCTTGCGGATAGCTTTTGCAGTTTCAATAATACGATCCTGTGTAATCGCGCGCGGGTATTGTGTCCAGGTACAAAACAGAGAATCGCCCAGCATTGCCGGATTGGGTGAGGGGGCGGGCCAGCCGAGGTGCCTCATCAGCTTTTTGTGCGCTTCGGGGAGATCTTTTCCGGTGAATATCAGAAATTTTGCAGAAGTGTATAATGGAGATATTTTGAGCTTTCCATTTTCAAGTGAAACTGCAAGTGTGTCGTTTGTTTCACATAGTAAAGCGTAACCGTTAGATGCAAGCCAGATCGGCGCCTGAATATTGTTTACAGCAAAGCGCTCTGCTTTAATGGCTTCCTGTTCCAAAGGATAGGGCTGTCTGTGTGCAAAACCATGCCCATACCAGTGGCCTCCGGTAGTGAGATCAATTTCGCAGGTTGATCCCTGCTTAATTTCAAAAATGCAATCATTCTTAATCGTTTGTCTGTTTTCATTGTTGAATCTGATACCAAGCATCTTAACATACTCCCGTTTATGCGTCCAATTGTCTTATATGTGTCCGGATGATATTTAGATATTATAATATGACTAGCAATGCGGATGCCCGCTATAATTCGCTTAAAATGGAATGTTGTTATGAAATATATGTGCATTTATTATAACATTGCACAATTTTGCACAAATATTTATAATTAAGTAATGAGTGAACAAATAGAGCGCATTTTCAAAGAGTCGGGCATATCAATATCAGAATTTACTAAAGAAGTACCCATTCTAATTTTAAATAAAGATGGGCTTATTGTCGACCGCCTGATAACAAAAGTTATCAAGGATGGAGCTCATGAGCTTCTTGAAGGTCTGGTTTCACGACATAAAAATATAAGAGATGTTTTCAATTTACCTGAAGAGCTCAGCATAGATGCCATCTCAAAAATAGAACCAAAAAAATATTTCCCCCTTTTAAAAAAGCAGCATAAAACTAATGAGGGTATAGAAACATATTACACGACCTTTTCCCTTTTGTGGATTAGGATTTTCCCTGGTGTAGAAGGAAAATATATCGCATTAATCGCCATGCCGAAGCTCCTGCCGAATATTACGGAAAGGTTTAATGGCGGAATCTTTTTTATTGACAAACATAACAAGCTGGTACTCTTTAATCAGAGTTTTTACAATAATTTCTCTCAAACTGAACCGTCGCCATTTGGTCTTCTCGGTAAGAATGTTGGAGAATTCTTGCGAAGTACACCAAGACAGATTCAGGAAGATGCGCTTAAAGCAGTAAGTTTGCCCCCCGCTAATTCATATAAGACTTTTTTTGAAATGGATTTTATTTCGCCGAACATCAATCTTGACTATCTGATTCTACCATCCGAACAGGCACATCATAGTTCAAGCGGTTTAGAGTTAAGCTCCAGTACAGAAAATGGATTATTCGCTTCATGCTCACAATCATTTGACTTTAAGGATGATTTCAGAATTGTAGTGGATGGATACTTCAGTTCAGGATCATTACCCTGTTTTATCATTGGCGAACTTGTTGAAACAACTCTTTACCGTGATGCCAATGGGTATCTTGTTGGTCCTAATAGTAACGGCACTTCAATAATACTCAAAAAGGCGGGATACCAGGTATCTATTGCTTCCATGCCTGAACTAAAGGAAAACCGGGAGTGTACTGTTGAATTGATCAAATGCGGCAGTGCTTTTTATTATTTCATAGATTCCAATCTCGTGCTTTCATACTTTGATCACGATCTTCTGGCAAGAGAACAGAGCTGGGTTTCATTATATTTACGAAATGGTAATAGCTGCAGGGTGACAAAATGGTATGGAGCAGCCAAAAGCAATAATACCCCTGCAAAAAGAGAGTCTATTTTCGTTGAACTTAGGAATGGATCTGAGAGCTCCTTTCTTATGAACAGGATTTTAAGTACCTACCTGGCAAGCGGAATGGAGGACTAT
>JAEUSG010000588.1 GCA_016788315.1 Fibrobacterota bacterium
TTATTATTGAGACGCCGCGAGAAACATTGCGTCAATATGAAACAAACCCTTTATACAAGCCTCTCGGCATAAGAGCAGTTGGAAAACAAAATCTCTCTACTGGTGAACTTGATCCTAAGACATTAAAATTTAAAGAGTTTATAACCTATTCTCCTATTTTTGATTCTACGTATTTGGATTCTTTGATTAATGCCGCTTCAAATGATTGGGTAGGTGTTGAAAATGTTGATGCGTGGTTACATGAGATGAGAGAAGGTTAAGTTTTGGAAATAAAATCTGTCTTGTGTGATACAAACTTTTTTATAAGGCTCCTGAAAATGGATGATCCTCTGCATCAGAATGCGAAAGACTACTTCAAATACTTTTTAGATAAGTCAATTTCAGTGAAGTGCTCCACTATCTCTGTTGCTGAGTATTGTGTGAGAGGCAATAAGGATCATTTACCTTTAGCAAAAGTTCAGATATTGCCATTCAATTTTCATCATGGAGTAAGAGCTGGAGAATTAGCTAAAATCGTATTCTCAAAAAAGAAGAATAAAGAATTAGAATTGTCGTCTCGTCTGATAATATCAAATGACACAAAACTTTTTTCCCAGGCTGATACGGAAGAGGATATTGATGTGTTTATTTCGTCCGATCGAGAAGCCTTGAAGATGTATCAAATGCTAAAGAAAGAAACTCCTGTGAAGTTTGAATTTATGGATATGAATATTTCTATGAATGAAACTTTTGGTATTTTGCAAGGATATCAATAAGAATAAACATTCAGATCATGCCCTTGCAGCTGAAGCAACTCTAACTTCAAGGGCTCCCGCTGTAAGAAGTGCTTTCGCGCATTCATCTGTAGTTGATCCAGTTGTCACAACATCATCAACAAGCAGTATTCTTTTCCCTTTAACCAACGCTGGATTTGCTTCAAAAGCTTTTTCTACATTGTAAGCCCGTTTGGATTTATCCAGTGCAGTCTGTGTTCCTGTATCACGTGTTCTTTTTAAGGCTTTTTTTAGTACATTCAGTCCTGTACTTTCAGATAATCCAATCGCTATCATCTCAGCCTGATTATAACCGCGTTCACGCATGCGGGTATGATAAAGAGGAACAGGAACAATGGCGTCCATTTGTGACCAGAAATCTGTAGGAATAAAAGCGCCCAATTCCCAACCCATTTTTCTGCCTATGGAGGGCATCTTGTTGTACTTGAGTGCGTGAACTGCTTTTTGAAATTCATCAGTCATCAAGTAACGTGCGCGGAATTTTGTAAATGCATAGGAACGATCTGGAACAGGCATCCGTCCACCCATATCATCAGAGAGGAATGCTGACCAGCATGAATCGCAAACAGGTGTGGAGGGCCAGCCGCGCTGCCTTGTATTGCATACAACACAAAATGGAGGCAGGAAAAAATTTACAGCAGCTGAAGCAAGCTCTTTAAGCTTGACGATCATATAACGGTTGTTTTGCCTTTTTTTGCACGACGGGCGAGAACAATGTATGCTATGGTGCAAAAAACGCAAGCCACTCCTAGAATGATCTGGTTATGTGTTAGCCCTTTGTGCATTTCTGCTTCAGGATACCATCTGAATGTGTCAACAATAGATCTGTCAATTGCATATAGAACAACAAATATCAGTATGGAGTGACCTTCAAACTTCTTGAATTTTTCAGAAATCAGAATGAGTGCTGCTACAATAGCTGTTCCGAATACAAGGTAGAGTTGCGCAGGGTGTAAAGCTTCTGCTCCTGTACTAAGCTGGTAGTGACCAGCTGGGCAGGAGTGGGGGAAGCTCATGCCTAGTATTGAATCCGTTGGCAGGCCATAACAGCAACCAGCGAAAAAGCAGCCGAGGCGGCCGACCGCCATACCAATTGCCACGCCCGGGGCGCAGACATCGAGAACTGTCAGGATGGAGTGATGGCGCCACTTGATGTAAGCTATGGCTGAAATTATGGCTGCAATCAATCCTCCTATAAAGACAAGGCCGCCTATTCCTAGCGTTCCGTCAGCTTGAAAGGGGCTGATTATAGAAATAAGATTGCCTCTGAATTCATCAAAGTTTAGTGCTACATAAAAGAGTCTTGCTCCAACTATTGCTGAGATGACAACTACCATGAACAGGTCCCAGATAAAAGCGGGAAAGATCTCTTTCTTCTTTGCTCTGTTTTCAGAAAGCTTAACACCTATAAGGAAGCCTGCAACCAGCATGAGTCCATATGTGTGTAATGCGAAAGGGCCGATCTTAAAGAGCGTAGGAAACATAGGTCAATATTCTCCATATTTTTTAGGAATGCTGGCAGCCAGTCCAAGCAGAATCATGCAGGTTAAAAGGAATGATCCTCCGTAGCTTAAAAAGGGGAGGGGAATTCCTGTTACCGGCATAAGTCCAATAGTCATTGCAATGTTAATTACAATATGGAATGCAAACTGTGCTCCAATGCCGACTGCAACCAGCGATAAAAATTTGTTTTCGTAATCGTATGCAAGTTTCATGATTCTATATACAAATATACCAAATAGTATGATTACAACTGTGCATCCGACAAATCCGAACTGTTCTCCGAGTACTGCGAAGATGAAGTCGGTATGTTGTTCAGGAAGAAAAGAGAGTTTAGTCTGTGAGCCCTGAAGGAACCCTTTCCCGAACATCCTGCCGGAACCTATAGATGTTGTTGATTGAATAACCTGATATCCTGCACCGGCAGGATCAAGGGATGGGTCCACAAAAGTCAATATGCGCTGCTTCTGGTAGTCGTGAAGGCGTCCCCAAAACAGAGGAAGCAGGATGCCGGTCATAAAATTGACTGCAATAACAGATACGGTCACAAACATGTGTCTTGAGTGCTTAATAACGAGATAAGTGATTCCGATAAAGAAAAGTGCCCATAACAGTGAGTTAAAGGCCAAAACAAGGCTTAGAACAGGAGAGGCGAGAAAAAGTGCTTCCCAGAGTGTAAGTCCGCCGAAATAGAGCATGGCGAATAGCATTGCAGAAAAAACCATGGATGTTCCAAGATCGGGCTGCTTTAGAATAAGCGCCATAGGTACAATTGTAAGCAAAATAGGCCTGACAAGTGAAAGTGGGCGCATGAGTGATACCGGGTACTGTGCAAGTATTCTGGCCAGAGCGAGCATTGTTCCTATTTTAGCAAATTCAGAGGGCTGTACTTTAAATGGTCCTACGGCAAACCATCTTACCGCACCAAGTGTTGAACGGCCATGAATGAGAACCATTACGAGCATTACCAGAATTATTGCGTAAAATAGATAGGACCAGCCGTAAATGATTTTACCTGGAATGCGTGTGACAGCATAAAAGGCTGCAGAGCCCAGCAGAATCCAGACGAACTGTGTTCTGTACATGTTCTGCATTCGAACACTCTCTTCATGAATAGTGGCACTGTAAACAAGCATTACACCGATAAGCATCAGGATATAAGCAATAACAACCGTCGTAATGTCAGTCTTATCTCTGAATGATTTAAGTGAATCCATCTTACTCATTATCTCCCGGCCAGGGCCGTTTGAAGTATGCTCTCATTATTTTACCCGCAATCGGGGCTGCAACCGAGCCTCCGTGGCCGGCATTTTCAACTACCACTCCTACAGCAATTTCGGCAGAACCGAGGGGTGCTGAACAGAAGAAAAGGGCGTGATCATCGCCATGGGGGTTCTGAGCTGTGCCTGTTTTTCCGCCAACGTCAATGCTGTCTACCTTTGCTCTGCCTCCGGTACCTCCCGGTTCAACTACAGCCCTAAGAGCTGAAAGAAGCATCTGTTTTGTGGCTTCGTGAAGTTCCAGCTTGTGCAGGGTTTCGGGAGGTAACTCATTTCTGCCATTTTTGCCGACAAATCTGAAACGCGGTTTGTTAAGTACATCACCTCGGCCCATTCCTCCGCTGTAATTTGCAAGCTGAATAGGAGTGACAGTTTGGCTCTGTCCGATTGACGCATTTAGAATTTGTCCCTGAGTCCAGACCCAGCCGCGGCTTTTAAATTTTGTGTTGTATTCCTGAGGATCCATAACTTCGCCCGCTTTTTCGCCTGGGAGATCTACGCCTGTTTGACTGCCCAACCCGAAAAGGCGGGCATATTGACAGAGGTAGTCAATGCCTGTTTTTAGTCCGCATTGATAAAAGTATACATTGCATGAAACTTTGACAGCTCCGACCATCGCTAAAGAGCCGTGGCCCTCTTTTTTCCAGCATTTGTTTATTCTGCCGCCATACCAGTATCCGCCGTGGCATGCGTTGAAATGGTCGTCTGTACCGACAATGCCTTCGTTCAGAGCAGACATTGCAGTTATTAGCTTGAATGTTGAACCGGGTGAGTAAAGACCTGTGATAGCCCTGTTGTTAAGTGGTTGTCTGGGATCCATGATAAGCTGACGCCAGTATCTGCCGCGTCTGACAGAAGAGCTTGCAAACATGTTCGGGTCAAATCTTGGGGAGCTGACTATTGCAAGGATATCTCCATTTCGCGGATCTATGGCTACAGCTGCACCGCTTTGTGAATCGGGAAAAGCTTTTTCAGCTACCTGCTGAAGATGGAGGTCGATTGTTGTCTGAAGATCACGCCCGCTTACCGGTTCAACAACAGGCATGCCTTCTAGGTTGCCGTAACTTCTGCCATACGCATCAACCATGGCATATTCCACTCCGTCGGTACCATGAAGATATGAGCCCTCGTACTGTGCTTCCAAACCGAATTTACCTACAAAGTCGCCAAGGTGATAACCGGAATCTGTCATTCCGTTTT